>JBJEWN010000385.1:0-8128 GCA_051885075.1 Bullifex sp. | reverse complement strand
TGATGCCATCCTTAACGACAGAGCTGACACCCATTCTGGCAAGAGCGGCAACGCACTCAGCTTCAGTAAGGTCTTCCCCAAGGGTCTTCCTTGCATAGGATACCTCACAGGTCTGGCTCTGCTGGAAATAATAGGGAACGGTAAGTTCACTGCCGTACTTCGTTTCCTTCGCGAACTTCACCTTCACGGGCAGGATCTCGAAGCCCATGTCAGCCATATCACATGAAAGAATTGCTGCCGTTAAGAGAAGGTCATCCAGGATGGGGCCTGACATTTCCACGAAGAGATTCCCATCACCGACTTCAACGGCACCGATTCTTGCACTGTTGATGACAGGCGGGAACGAAAGTGTTTCTCCATTGTCATCATAGAGATAAGGGAACAGCGGTTTATCACTTACGATATAACCGTATTCCTTGCCTTTGGGATGTTTCTCGCATATTTCACGGAGCGTAAGCTCTTCATCCATTCCGAGCGGAACGAACTTCGTTGTATCGGGATCGGCACCGCAGTAGTGAACCGGGTATGTGATCAGATCACTTCTGTAGATACCCAGGGCGATCGTCTTCCTCTTCCTGCCGAAGTTGGAGCAGAGCTTTTCCTGGCTCTGGATCAGCGTGAGCAGGAGTTCCTCCGTAACTTTACAGCCTTTTGCGGCAAATGCGATGGAGTAGTCACGGATGCCGAGTGCGGATGCATCATCGATGATGACGCGTCCTTCGCTATCCTTCTCATCATCCTTCGTGGAGAAGAAGTCATAGGTGTACTTCTTTCCGGTTTCATATGTCCTGAGGGCACGTGCGACACCTGCCGCTGACCAGAGGTCGGGCCTGTTCGTGTCATTAAGCTCGATCTTCAGTTTGTTTGCTTCCCTTCCGTCAAGCTCAGCCTTGGCGACGGGGAAGATATCAACCAGCTCATCATCTGTATATGTCTTTCCGCAGAGGGAATAGAAAAGGTTATCGTATGTTTCAATCTTAGGCATCAGTTTCCTCTCCTCATTCTGACACTCTCGATATCGGGAGTGAAGAGCTCTCTCAGGTCGTTGAGACCGAGATGCATGAGTGCCATTCTGTCGATACCGAGGCCCCATGCGAGTACAGGCACGTCAAGGCCCATTGCCCTTGTGACCTCAGGACGGAAGATTCCGCTTCCTCCGAGTTCGAACCAGCCGAGCTTCGGGTGCTTGATGTGCACTTCAATACTGGGCTCGGTGAAGGGGAAGTAACCGGGAACGTACTTGACTTCCTCGGCACCGGCAACCTCTTCCGCAAACATCTTGAGAAGGCCGAGCAGGTTTTTCAGGTTAACGTCCTTACCAACTACGATACCCTCAGTCTGGTAGAAGTCAGCACCGTGCGTTGCATCAACCTGGTCATAGCGGAAGCAGCGGGCAACACCGAAGTACTTACCAGGCACCTTTGCCTTGGGAAGCTGGTGAGCTGAAAGAACCGTACCCTGGCTTCTCATTACCTGACGGCGTGTGAACTCGTGGTCGAAAGTGTATCCCCAGCCTCTGGAACCTGTGTCCCCTCCGTCCTCATGGGTCTTTGCAACCCTGCTGAGCCAGGGTTCCTCAATTTCCCTGCAGTGCACCGGATCCTTGATGTAATAGACATCGTGGATGTCGCGTGCCGAGTGGAACTGAGGCATGAAGAGCGCATCACCGTTCCAGAACTCGTTTTCCACAAGCGGTCCGTCAAACTCCTCAAAACCGAGGGAAACAAGCTTGTCCTTGACCCACATCAGGTAGTCGCCGTATGCATTGGTGCGCCCCGGGATGATCCTGCTGACGGGAGCGTTGAGTCCGTAGGGACGGAAAGTACCGTTCTTCCAGGATCCTGTCTGAAGCATCTGAGGGGTAAGGAGTCCGAACTCCTCACCGGTGATGTTTGCCTTTAAAAGCGCATCCTTAACTTCCGCGCCCTTATCTGTAAGTGTATAGACGATGTCTTCCTTTTCCACATACCTGAAGGTGGAAAGGGCGGCGCCTCTCTTCTTTGCAAGCTTTGAGATCGCGCTCTTTTCACCAGCAGTGAGGTCCGCTTCCATGAGGGGTGCGCTCTGGGCTTTGTTTATGAGAGCCCTTGCAGTCATCACATCGGCAGGAAGTGAGTCTGAAATGAGCTTAGCCTTCTTGCCTTCCCCAAGGGCTGCGCACTTTGCACCTGAAAGCTGTCCGAAGGAAGAACCCACATCACTCTGCTCAAGGGAAAGGGAAGCCGCGATTTCAGGAAGTGTATGTGGACCGTTCTCCTTAAGGAAGGTGAAGATCCTCTCAACCGGAAGGCCTGTTCCGGCCTGCACCTTACCGTTGTCGGTAAGTTCATAAAGGGCATATTTTGATCTGCTCTTCTCCGCGAGCAGTTCCTTGGCGGTCAGCCAGCTAAAGGCCTGATTGCACTGTCCGACTTTGTAATCAAGCTCCCGGATAATGCGATCAGAAGTGATGTCCTCACCCTGACTGACAGCTCTTAAAAGCTTAACTTCAAGCGGATGTAAGTTCTTTACATCGATATCCATGAAAATGTTCTCCATTAAATATGAAACAAGTACGTCCTATATTAATGGAGTTCCTTAAAAATTAAAAGTATTACGGCAAGTGAAATATAATGCTGCCCAAAGGCTGAAGTTCCCTTATGCTGAAGGAACTTTCCGATTCTGTTTGCCGGAAGTATTTTTTTCTGAATCACTCAGGCCGGAAAACCTGTTCAAGTATAGATACTCAGGAACAATATCCACATCCCCGCTGTTCCAGGTGACCGTCCCGGATTCAGCACTGAAATTCCAAAAACATCAGAATACCTGGGCAGCTCAAAGACCTCCCCATGAAGTTCAGTGGCATCAAAGAAGCGCCTTTCTCCATGGCGAAAGAGATTATCATTATCATACCTCTTTCACCGTTATGCTTCCGGCTTCAGAGTCAGCATATACCATTGCGCCGGATATGAACATTTTCACCTCATGAGAAAGCTTCCAGGACCTTCCTGAGTTTATCTGACTGGGGAACAACCGCGCTTTCCAGCTCCCGTGAGAACGGGATGGGTGTATCCGCACCTGAGATCACCTCAACCGGACGCCTGAGGGATTCAAAGCACTCAGGATCCGATGCGATCATACCGGCAATGGTTGCCATGACGGAACCTGCAAATGAAGGATCCTCGACAAGTATCACCTTACCGGTCTTAACAACGCTCTTTCTTATGGTTTCAAAGTCAATGGGCCTGAGGGAAAGAAGGTCGATGTGGTCCACCCTCCTGCCGGCTTCGGATACTGCCCTGCGTGATGTCAGTGTGGCCCTGGAGTAGGAAATAAGGGTCAGCTCATCTCCTTCGCTCAGCAGCTGCGCCTTTCCTATCGGGAAGGAGGAGAATGCATCCCCGCACTCCCCGCTTGAACCGTAAAGGGCCTTGTGCTCGAGGAACAGGACCGGATCGGGATCGGCCCAGGCACTCTTTAACAGGGCTTTTGCCGTGAATGGGTCCGAAGGTGCCACTACCTTGAGTCCGGGGATATTCAGGAACATCGATTCCAGGGACTGGGTATGCTGTGAGCCGTGTCCCGTTCCCGAGCCTATCGGAGTTCTGAGGACCATGGGACATGAGAGCTGGCCCGCGGACATGTATCTGAGTTTTGCTGCATGGTTTATCAGGGCATCGCTTGAAAGCGTGAGGAAATCACCGTACATGATCTCAACGATGACTCTTTCCCCGAGTATACCGGCACCTGCGGCAAGGCCGGTGAAGGCCTCCTCACTGACAGGCGTTTCCAGTATTTTATCGGGATAGTCCTCATACAGTGGTCCGGTCACCCCGAAGCATCCGCCGTAAAGGCCCACATCCTCACCGATAAGGGTGGTCCTTTCATCACCGAGCAGTTCCGAGAGTGCTTCCCTTATGGCAAGACGGTAAGTGGAAGGATGCATCCCGCTCTTTCTCACTTCAGTTACGAGAGAATGGGAAGTGACAAGTTTTTCAGTCTCCTCAAGTGTAAGTATGTCATCCTTATCCTCATATGCCTTCTTCCACTCACTCTCGACGTAGTCGCGGACGCTCTTTCTCATGGATCGCAGGGTATTTTTATCCAGAGAGAGTTTTCTCTCATACCTCAGGATCGGATCCCGCTCACGCCAGAAGGCTTCCTCTTCCTCATTGCGGTACAGGAGCTTATCACTCTTGCTGTGACCGCAGAAGCGGTAGGTGCTCACTTCCACGAATACAGGTTCACTGTGAGAGGTCATGTAACTTCTGGCTTTTCTCACGGTATCATATACGGCATCAAAGTCATTTCCGTCACAGGTGAACGCTTTCATGGAATATCCTGCTGCACGGGATGAAATATCCGATGTGCTTATCATCCTTTCAGCCGATGCGGACATGCCGTAATGGTTGTTTTCACAGTAGAACATCACTGGAAGGTTCCAGACTGAAGCAAGGTTCATGCACTCATGCACCACTCCCCTGCTCGTTGCACCGTCTCCCATGATTGCAACGGCAATGTAATTGCTTTTCTGACGCCTAAGAGCGAATGCCAGCCCGGTGGCAATGGCAACGCCGGAACCCACGACGGCAGAGGAGCCCGCATTGCATGTGGATGTATCGGTCATGTGCATCGAACCTCCGAGTCCGCCGCAGAGTCCGTGACGGGACCCGAGCATTTCAGAGAACATCCGGTAAACGGATGAGCCCTTTGCAATGTTGAAACCATGGGTGCGGTGGGTCGGAACTATCCAGTCCTTTTCATCAAGTGCGAGGCAGAGTCCGAAGTGGCTCGCTTCCTGTCCTATATTGAGGTGAGTGGTGCCGTAAAGCTCACCCTTACTGAAAAGATCCTGAAGCTTTTCCTCGAAAAAGCGGGAAAGATACATTCCCTTCAGGATATCGGTATCGCTGTGCATTATGCTTTTCTCCAGATGTAGAGTCTTTCAAAAGTGATTTAATCTTACACCCGTAAAAACATATTTGGGAAGATGCATGGTTCGGAATTATACAGAAAAACATATGCCTTGGCTCTTCAACAAAGAATTGTTTTCCAATATCATAGCGGTGTAAATCAATCCAGGAGTATTTTATGGCCAAATCACTCACGATCCCGCCCCTTACGGAGGATCTTGCACAGGTACTGATCGATGCTGACACGATAAACCGACGTGTCACGGAACTCGCTAACCAGATCAACCATGATTACAGGGACATCACCGAACCTTTGATACTCATAGGAGTACTGAAAGGTTCTTTTATTTTCCTCTCTGATCTCTGCAGGAAGCTTACCATTCCCCACGTTGTCGACTTCATCGCCATTTCCTCATACGGAAGCAAGGGTGACGTTCAGGGAAACGTAAGGATGCTCATGGATATCAGGGAAGACATGGCAGGACGTGATGTTCTCATCGTCGAGGACATCCTCGACAGCGGTAACACGCTTGCATACCTTCAGAGGAACTTTGCCACCAGAGGCGCAAAGAGCGTGAAGATCGCGACATTCCTCGACAAGCCTGAAAGACATAAGATAGACCTTAAGCTCGATTACATGGGCTTCACCATCCCCGATGTCTGGGTCGTCGGTTACGGCCTCGACTACAAGGAAAAGTACAGGACACTCCCGTACATCGCTGAAATGTATCCGGTTCATTAAGGAGGAGAGATAATGGACGCTGATAAGTTCTACGTAAGCTACAACACTGTTCACAAGCTCGTTAAGGGCCTGGCCGAAAAGATAGAGGCAAGCGGCTTCGACCCGGATGTAATCGTTGCCATCGGCTCAGGCGGTTTCATCCCCGCAAGGATCATCAAGACATTCATTAACAGACCGATCTATGCAGTCGGAATCTCATATTACGGGATGGACAACAAACACAAGACCCATCCTACAAAGATCCAGTGGATCGACGAGGTTGCAGAGCAGCTTAAAGGCAAGAAGATACTTCTCATCGATGAGGTCGATGATACAAGGGCAACCCTTGCATACTGCGTGGGTGAGCTCCTCAGCTATCAGCCTGAGGAAATCGCTGTTCTGGTCCTTCACAACAAGCTGAAGAAAAAGGATGTGGAGTTCCCGCCCGAAATAAAGAGGTACTATCCCGCACTTGAAATCGATGATGTCTGGATCAAGTACCCATGGGATGCAATTGACATCGAGGAGCATACCGCAAACGAAGCAGAGATGCTTAAGAATATGACAAAATGAATCACATAAGAGGCCTCAGGGCCTCTTATAATCTTTTAAAGGTGAAAGGAAGCATAAATTATGAGTAATGTAACAGCCATCGTGGGTGTCCAGTGGGGCGATGAGGGAAAGGGACGTGTCGTTGACTATCTGGCAAAGGATGCCGAGATAGTCATCCGCTATCAGGGAGGTGACAACGCAGGTCACACTGTCATCAATGAAAAGGGAAAGTTCGCCCTTCACATCATTCCTTCAGGTGTCTTCAACGAAGACACGATGAACATCGTTTCCGCAGGTACAGTCGTCAACTTCGATACCATGAGGGAGGAAATTGAAAAAATCGAGGCTGTCACGAAGCAGGAGATAACAAACGTATTCATCGATGAGAGGGCTCATCTCATAATGCCTTACCACATCCTTCTTGACGGCGCTGAGGAAAGCAAAAGGGATTCTTCCCAGAAGATCGGAACCACTAAGCGCGGCATCGGCCCATGCTACAGTGACAAGGCATCACGCATGGGACTCAGGGCAGGAGACTTAAAGGATAAGGAATGGCTTAAAAAGCGCCTCGAGCTCCTTCTTCCCAAGAAGAACAGGGATCTGGAGTACTACGGTCTCAGGACCTTCACCGTTGATGAACTCATGGAAGTGTGTGACGGATGGGTCCGCCGTTTCGGTGACTACATCATCGATACCGTTCCCCTCGTGAGGGAAGCGGTTGAAAAGGACAGGAAAGTGCTCCTTGAGGGTCAGCTCGGCATCATGAGGGACAATGACTGGGGCATCTACCCCTACACCACTTCATCAAACCCAACCTCAGCAGGTGCATGCAACGGTGCGGGTATCGCGCCGAGACACATCAGTAAGGTTGTCGGTGTCATGAAGGCTTACTCCACAAGTGTCGGCGGAGGCCCGTACATGACGGAGCTCTTCGATGCTGACGGCGATAAGCTCAGGGACCTGGGCGGTGAGTACGGTGCGACAACCGGGCGTCCGAGACGCTGCGGGTGGCTCGACCTTGTTGCGGCGGACTACGCATGCTACATGAACGGCATTACAGACCTTGCACTTACCAAACTTGACATCCTTGATACCTTTGAGAAGATCAAGGTGTGCACCGGCTACATGATCGAAGGGGAATACTATACAAACCTTCCGAACACACAGCTTCAGGAAAAGGCAAAGCCGATCTACGAGGAGTGGGAAGGCTGGATGTGCGACACAAGCCGCTGCCGCACCTGGGATGAACTTCCGCAGAAGGCAAAGGACTATGTGCTGATGCTTGAGGAAAAACTCGGCGTGCATATCACATACATCTCAGTAGGTCCCGAACGCGACCAGCTCATCATCAGATAACGGGGATAAGATGAAAGAATTTACCCACGACACCTTCATATCCCCGTTCACCTGGCGCTACGGCTCCGATGAAATGAGGACCATCTATTCAGAGAGGCACAAGAGGGAACTGCTCCGCCGGGTCTGGATAGCACTGGCAAAAGCTGAAGCAAAGGCAGGGCTTGTTACGGATGAGCAGATCGCAGAACTTGAGGCGCATGAGAAGGACATTGACATAGACAGGGCCACCGAGATCGAAAATGAAATAAAGCACGATCTCATGGCCGAGATCAGGACATATGCCGAGCAGTGTCCGAAAGCGGCTCCCATCATCCATCTCGGGGCAACCAGCATGGACATCCTGGACAACATGGATGCCGTCAGGCTTAAGGAAGCGCTTTTTCTCATCATTGCCCGCACGGACACACTGATAAAAACATTTGCAGAGAAGGTTGATGAGTACAAGGGCATGCCGTGCATGGCCTTCACACATCTCCAGCCCGCCGAGATAACGACGGTCGGCTATCGCCTGGCTCAGACGCTTCAGGACCTTCTCGATGACAGATCTGAGCTTCAGTACGTGCTCTCCTCCATCAGGGGAAAGGGAATGAAGGGTGCGGTGGGCACT
>JBJEWN010000384.1:0-2021 GCA_051885075.1 Bullifex sp. | reverse complement strand
CTTTGATAAGGATACCATCAGCTACAGTCAGGTACTGAACAGGGTATGGGGCGAGCCTATTGAAGCACCTTGGTCATATGAGCAGAGAATGGCTGTCCTTGCATCTGAAAAGATCGAGGCTCTCAAGCTTATTCAGATGAACTCTTACGAGAAACTCTGTGCTGATATGCTCCTTACCGGAAAATGTACGGTCAGGGATGGCGGTGAGCAGGTTATGCCTCTCTCTTCGGCACTGCTTTCAGTGGATGGTTCAAAGCTTCTTACAGATCCTGTTAAGACGGTGTTTGCGGCAATTGAGGCTATGAATAGGGTGAACGGTTCGGTTATCTCTGCAGCCAATCTCATCATGAACTCTCAGGATGCGCTTAACCTTGTACAGTCCACACGCTTTGAAAAGCTTGTAATCAAGGATGGTATTGATATTGCACGTGTGCAGTATGGTCCTTTCCTTGACAGCGGTTTTGTCCACATGGGAACTATCAACTGCTTCGGCGGGCTTCATATCTGGGCTTATCAGGGTATTGACGGCGAGGGTGCTAAATTCATTCCGCAGGGTAAGGCAATCCTTACGACAAATGTCGCTCCGATGACAATCGGTTCAAAGGGTGTTGGATCCGTCCTGGTATCCAATGGCAATAATCCTTCTGTCCCGATGGTCATTGCCGAGAGACTGAATGTCTATCCCGAAGGAAAGGGTGACCTTGTGCAGACTAATGTCACATATCAGACTGCACCGCTTCCGATCATTACTGCAATCGACGGTTACTGTGTCCTCACAGGCATTCCTGCAAGCGAGGCATAAGGAGTAGCTGATGCTGGCGATGGACGTTTTCGAAGATACATGGAGAAAGCTGATGGAGAATGGTCAGCACAGTGAGAAGTGTACGCTTACACTGTCTGACGGCTCTGTCGTGTCTCTTAACGGAATATTTTATTCCGGTACCTTCGAGACATCCTCACCTGCACCGTACATGACAAAGACCTATGAGGATCGCGATATGTTCCAGGTTGCCATAGCAAGTCTTGGTGAAAGAACGCATCGTGATTTCAAAGGTGCAAAGGCTTATCTGCCCTCAAGAGGAACGTTTATTGTCGCTGATATTTCAGGTAAGGATTGTGGTAACATAACGCTCCTTCTTAAGGAGGTTAAACATGGCAGGTAGTTTTATACGTGTAGAGAATCAGGATTTCGATGGCCTTATTAAAAAACTGAAACAGGTTGAGAATAAGGCTCTTCCCTTGACTATGGATAAAGTCACTTCAACCATAGCGGCAGAAGGAAGAAGGGACTCGTCCATGACAACAATGTCAAAGCTTAAAATGGGACAGGTGCAATATAAAAGCACTGCATCAGGAGAGCATGTGGGGGGTACTGAGTACAGTTCAAAAGCAGGGACTTTTATAGCCCGTGCAAGAGCTGGTTTCAGAGTTGAAAACTTCTCGTTTGAAAATGCGGCATACAGTCGCAGACGGGCAAGGATTTCAACTTTCTCAAATGTAAAAGCTACAAGCCAGATTCAGAATCTGTGGTCAAAACCAACTAAAGCTTATAAATCAAAATCCCCTTTCTTTCATAGGGAAGGCGAAAAAGCAAAAAGGATTGGTGAAAACCAGCGCAGAGAGCAAAGGACCGATTGGTCAGCGTTTGAAGCTTCGATTGCCAAGGGGGTCCCCCAGGGTATCGCAAGGGCAAATGTATGGTTACAGGATCAGCTGAATAAGGGAGGCTTGGTTTGACTTATCTTGAGTACGTGGAAAAGGTCAGAAAAATCTTTAAGGAGAAATTCAATAAGTATCTTGAAGAATATGGCCTTGAACAGCTTCAGAGATACAGTATATCTGAATATACAAATCATGATTTTGAACGGAGCCTTGCGGTATATCCGGATGCACCGTCGGGCGAGGTTTATAAACAGGACCGTACTTCGGAAACTGCTTCATGTACCGTCTCATTTTATCTGAATGAGGATGCTTCTGAAGGTAGTTCAATCATGAATCTCATGTATTTGGATGCTCTGATC
>JBJEWN010000383.1:0-2022 GCA_051885075.1 Bullifex sp. | reverse complement strand
ATATACCCAGCTGGGATGAGCTGATTTTGTTTGCAAACAGGCAGAAGCGGCTTTAGGATAATTAGAAAAGGAGGGTTTTATGGCTGATAAAAAACTGGCTGTAAAAAGTAAAGGGATGAGTTCCAAGGGAGAGGAACTGAGGGCATACTGGATGTTCATTCTGCCGGGCTTCATCATGTACTTCGTTGTCATGGCGTTTCCGACCGTGTTCTCCCTGTTTCTCAGTGTGAGCAACTACTCAGGTGGTTCGCTTTTCAATAATGCAAGAAATCCGCTGAAGGTGGTAGGATTCAAGGCATACAAGGTCATGTTCCAGGATCAGTATTTCTACCTGGCTCTTAAGAACAACCTTCTTATCGTCTTCATCTCCGTCTTCGGACAGATACCTCTCGGATTCCTGATGGCTTACCTTCTTCATAGGGGAATGGTAAAGTTCAGGGATTTCTTCCAGACGATCATATATCTGCCATGTGTAATTTCAACGGTCGTAATCGGTATACTGTGGAAGAGCTTCTTTGCTCCCAACGGTGCATGGACAGACCTTATCAGGATATTCAATCCTGCATATGAACCGGCTGTTTCCAATCATCCGATGATCAAGGTACTGTTCGTCATCCTCTGGATGTACACAGGTACGTATTTCATAATCTTCACCGCAAACCTGCAGAAGATCGACACATCAATCATTGAGGCTGCAAAGATTGATGGTGCAAGCGAGATGCAGGTCCTTTCCAAGATCATCCTTCCCGCACTTTCCGGTGTCATCGTCACCAGTGCCATCCTGGCAATCTCCGGCTCACTCAAGAGCTTTGACCTTATCTATGTAATGACCGCAGGCGGTCCCGCTGAGAGGACAAGCGTACTTGCAACGTACATGTTCAACAAAGCGTTCAAGGGCGCTCCGAACTATCCGCTGGCAAATGCAATTTCCACGGTCATGATCATAATCAGTTTCATCTTCATCGGTATCACCAAATTGGCTGAAAAGAAATTCGGAGGTCAGGAATAATGGCAAACATTCAGGACAGAAGCTGGAAATCAAGGGTAGGCATGATCTGTGTCTACGCAATCCTCATAGTGTTCACCGTTCTTGCCATATATCCTCTTGTATGGCTCACTCTGAACAGCTTCAAGACAACAACCGAGTTCCAGCTCAACAAGCTGGGTCTTCCCGGTACCGTTGAACGTGTCAATGCAGACGGAAGCATAACCAAATTCAGGCCGACGCTCATCAACTATGTCGATGCCTGGACCCGCGGTAAGTTCCCGATGCTCATCTTCAACTCAGTTCTCTACACTGCAGTGACGACCATCGTGGTCATCATCTTCAGTTTCATGTCAGGCTTTGCATTCGCAAAGATCAGACCGAATACGAAGACGACTAAAGGTCTTTACGGTTCATACGTCATCGGTATCCTGATGACACTCCAGTCGATCATGGTACCGCTGTTCCTGGTCATCAACTGGATGGGACTGTACGACACGAGAATAGGTGTACTCATCCCTTACATCGGTATCGGAATGCCTATGGGTGTTTACCTTGCCACTGAGTACATCAGAAGTATTCCGGGAGCTCTGGTCGAATCGGCAAGGATCGACGGCGCGAAGTACGGAAAGATCTTCACTTCGATCATCTTCCCGATGGGCAAACCCGTTGCCACCACACTGGCAATCCTCAGCGTCACGGGTACATGGAATGAATTCATGCTCATCAACATCCTGACCAGTAACGACAAGTACAAGTCACTTCCCGTCGGTGTGCAGAAGTTCGCAGGTGCGCTCTCATCAGACTTCGGCAAGCAGTTCGCAGCCCTCGTGATCGGACTTATTCCGATGCTTGTTTTCTACCTTGTATTCCGCAAGGAGATAACAAAGGGTGTCGCTGCTGGTGCCGTAAAAGGTTAATTTCTTCTGGAATAAATGCTTATTCTCAATGCTTCTGATCTGAAAGATTTACAAATAAAAATTGTGACTCACAAATGATTTTTACCATTGAAACAACCCCCATTCACAAATGAAATC
>JBJEWN010000382.1:0-2024 GCA_051885075.1 Bullifex sp. | reverse complement strand
GCTTTCAATGCGTGTTATCGTAAACGGTTTCTGAATTCGGTTATTCCAGGAAGGCTGTACATGGAAAGTTCTGTTTCAGAAGCACTATCCTGAAAATCTTTGTGTTGACAATGTGTGAAATAGAGAGTACAAATTGCTTCAGATAACAGATAGGGAGGAGCGGATATGAATATGATTGTAAATTATAATGCCGTAAATGTGTTCTGCTTCCTACCTGCAACGATCTGACAGACCCAAAAAGAATGGAAACGGAATCCGTATCTCTTCATTGAATGAAGAGTCGCCAGCTGATGTTTTTGGGATTATTCATGAAAAAATTCATACATCTTGCCCTTAAAATGAAGGGGTTATACATAGTATCGCTTACTGGACTTATTCTTGGCATCGCGTTTGATGCGGCGGTTCCGGAAGTGATCGGACAACTTGTCGACCTTGTGATGATACAGGATCTCAGGGATAAGGCACCGCTGCTTCTGTTACTGCTGTTTCTCTGCCATGCCCTGAGGGGAGTGGCAAAATACATTGAGGAGTACGCTTCCGACAAACTGTCACAGGGAATGACACACAGCGTCAGGACTATCCTCATGGACCACATATCACGGCAGAACGGAGTATTTTTCCGCGAGAACACGCCCGGGGATATTCTGACCCGCGTTCGTCATGACAGCGAACAGCTTGGTTTTGCTTTCGGTTTCTGTCTGATTTTCCTGCTTGAAATAACTGTTCATACAATAACCATGGCAGTGTGTCTCGTTTTGGTGAGTCCTCTCATGGCTGTGCCGGCTTTCCTGTTTCTTCCTGTCATAGGATACCTTGCCTGGAAAAGGGAAGTGAGGACAGGAAAGTTATATGAGCACATAAGCGATGAGACCGCACTCATGAACCAGACTGCATCCGAAGCACTGGTTGGAATAAGGACGGTAAGAGCCTTCAACAGGCATGAACATGAAAAGAAAAGGTTTTCTGCCAGGAACCGTCACTACTATGAGCTGAACGTGAACCTCGAAAACCTGGACATGCGCTACGATGCTGCCATGAGAACGCTTTCAAGGGTCATGTATGCCGTGACGATACTGTTCGGCTCCGTTCTGGTAATGAACGGCCGTCTTACACTTGGACTTCTTGCTTCTGCGGTCACATATGTCAACAATCTTGTGTGGCCGATGATGGAAATCGGATGGGTTATGAATGAAATGGCATCTTCCTCAGCTGCTGCAAAGAAGATAGATGCCCTTCTTTCCTCTCACCATGAGGTTTTATCCGGAAATGATGGGGAAGTACCATCCTCTTTTGATCTTGTATATGACAGTGTTTCCCTTAAGTGCGGCGATGAAGTGCTGATTAATAACATTTCCTTCACCCTTCCGATGGGTAAGACCCTCGGCATAATGGGAGCAACGGGATCAGGAAAAAGCGTGCTTGTAAATCTTCTTTCACGGTTCATGGATCCCACGTCGGGCAGGATAACTCTTGGAGGAAAGGATATTTCCACACTTGACGTTTCAATGCTCAGAAAGCAGGTTTCCTTCGTGACCCAGGATGTGTTCCTGTTCAGTGAAACCGTCAGGGAGAACTTAAAGAAGGGAAGGCTTGATGAGATCAGTGATGCTGAGATGGTTGAATGTGCGATCAAGGCAGATGCCCACAGTTTCGTAACAAAGCTTGAGAAGGGGTATGACACCGTCATAGGCGAAAGGGGTGTTGGACTTTCAGGCGGTCAGAAACAGCGGCTGTCAATTGCGAGGGCCCTGCTTAAGGGATCTCCCATACTTGTTCTTGATGATGCGACGAGTGCACTGGACAGTGAGACCGAAAGATCACTTCAGAAGGTACTCGGTGAGTGCACCGGCATGAGCCGGATCATAATCGGACACAGGATCTCATCCGTAAGGAATGCTGATGAGATAATCTATCTTGAAAACGGCAGGATCGCCGAGAGGGGAAACCATGATGAGCTGATGGCTCTTGGCGGTCTCTACCACGATACATTTGTCTCACAGTACGGCAGGGAGGCTTAAGGATGA
>JBJEWN010000381.1:0-8199 GCA_051885075.1 Bullifex sp. | reverse complement strand
TAAGTATAGCGGTGATACTCTATCATGTAGTATTACATCTTGTAGAAATGAGGGGCAAATACTTGCTGCACCAGGGAAAAGCAGTAATTTAGTAATGCCAAGCATAAATAACGAACTTCATTTCTTTACGCAAGAAGAGCTTGCTGCCTTTGAAGGCGAAGGAAAAATTGTCAATGGAGATAGCGGTATTACTGCTAGCGTTAATCGTGGAATGCTTAGTGTCGTTGATAGCAAATTCGATTTATTAGCAGCTACGGAAGAAGTTCCAAATGCAACTAGGTTTGAATTAACATTTGGTTTCCAGGGGACAGGTGGCCTTGGCGGCGGCGGTGTAACGCAGTATACATTTAAATTTGATTCCATAGAAAGTGTGGAAAACGTCGATGCGTATAGTTGGGTAAATGCTTCTAAAGCCGCAGGACAGATTACTGCACATAATCAATATGGAACAACTTACTATACCGATGAGGCAAGTCATTATGTATATAACTTATCTGGATATACAATGAGTAAGCAGCCAACAGTCAATTTTGTTGCATACGATGCTGAAGATAATGTATTGCTTATTAACTATTATAGTTATTCTGACTGATATAGGTGAAGTCTTAAAGCAAAATTGATTTGAACATAGTTTGGGTTGAAGAGAAGGTCTGAGGTGGAGATATCAATCGAGGATCTTCTCTTTTGTATGAAGGAGTGATGCGGAGATTTGCATCAGGAATCCGTTCTTTGATATGTACTTGTTTTGCATCATTTGATTGCAATTCAGTACTTCTTCAGTTTTGTGTTGTTGTGATTTTCCTATTTCATTAGCATGGGGATATGGATATCAGAGCAAAGATGGAAGGCCTGGCAGAAGAACTTCTGCGGTATCAGGAAACTTATTACGTGCAGGGTAAGAGCCTTATCAGTGATGTGGAATATGATGGGCTCTTCGATGAACTTGTGAAGCTGGAGAAGGAATATCCCGAGTATGCGGATCCGAACAGTCCGACACAGCGTGTCGGTTCCGATCTCACTTCGGATTTTCCTGAAGTGAAGCATACGATCCCTGTGCTTTCCCTTGATAAGGCTTACTCTGTGGAGGAAGTCCTATCGTTCATGTCAAAGTGTGAGGAAAAGGGTAAGGAGCATCTTTCCTTCGTCGAGGAAGAGAAGATCGACGGGATATCCATGGTGCTTTATTATGAGGATGGCAGTCTTGTCCGTGCGGTTACCCGTGGTAACGGGGCAGTGGGCAATGATGTGACTGCGAATATAAGGACCATCAGTCAGGTTCCTTTGAAGTTAAAGGAAAACGTGAATCTTGTTGTAAGGGGAGAAGTCTACCTTGCTAAGGAAGACTTCCTGCGTTTCAAGGATCTTGACGGTGCCGCCAATCCCAGAAACCTTGCTGCGGGAAGTGTGAGAAGGCAGAAGAGCAGTGAGACTGCGGCTGTTCCTCTTCAGATATTTGTTTATGAAGGTTTCTGGGAGGATAAAAGTGAAACTCCCGATGATCACATCGCGATCCTCGCGAAGCTGAAGGCTCTCGGCTTCAGGATCAATCCCCATATTGCACTCTTTTCATCGTCCCGTGAGAAGAGTGAGAAGAGACTTAATGATGCAGGTCTTGAGGGTAAGGGTTATGAGTTTGATGATCTCGGTTCCTATATTAAGGAGGTTACTGAGAAAAGGTCATCTTTACCCTATGAAATTGACGGGATGGTCACAAAGATTAATGAACTCTCCGTACGGGAGGAGTTCGGTTACACCGAACACCACCCACGCTGGGCCATAGCTTATAAGTTCGAGTCGCCGCAGGCTGAGACTCTCATAGAGGGTATTACGGTACAGGTGGGGAGAACGGGAAGGATAACTCCCGTTGCGGAGTTATCCCCTGTCGCCCTCGGAGGGTCGACAGTAAGAAGGGCAACGCTCCATAACCAGGAATACATAGATGACCTTGAGATCGCGATCGGGGACAGGGTGTCCGTCGTGAAGAGAGGGGACGTCATTCCGGCTGTTGAGGAAGTGCTTGAGAAGAATGATAAGGGGAATACGACTTATAAGATTCCTTCCGTGTGTCCGTGCTGTGGTACTGAACTGGTATCCAAGGGTGCACATTTATTCTGTCCCAACACTGAGTGTCCTGACCAGGTACTGGGACGTATTACGTTCTTTGCATCACGTGAATGCATGGATATGGAGTCATTCGGTCCCAAGGCTGTTGAACTGCTTGTGAGAAACGGTTTCGTCCATGATATTCCCGATCTCTATACTTTTGATTATTCAAAGCTTCTTGATGCAGGTATAAAGGGTATTGGTGAAAAAACTGTAAAGCAGTTTAAGACTGCCGTTGAGGAAAGCAAGAAGAAGCCTTTCAGTGCGGTGCTTACTTCCCTCGGGCTTCCCGAGGTGGGCAAGAAGGGGGCTGAGATACTTATCAAGGGTGGTTTTGACGATATTGATAAGCTGATAGCAGCCGCGGAGCGTGCTGATACCGATGCATTCACTGCCATTCCGCAGGTGGGGCCGCAGACTGCGGCTTTGATCATTAACGCATTAAATGACAAAGTTTTACTTGAGCGTATTGAAAAACTGAAGTCAGCTGGGCTACAATTCCACGAAAATCATGAGGAAAACACACTGGACCAGATCTTTGCAGGTCAGGTATGGTGCGCAACAGGCTCGTTTGAGCATTTCAATCCCAGATCGCTGGCACTTGCCGAGATCGAGAAGAGAGGTGGAAGGACCACTTCTTCCGTGACCGGAAAGACCACTCATCTGCTTCTTGGTAAAGGAGGGGGCAGTAAGCGGGCTACGGCGGAAAGCCTGGGAGTGAAGCTTGTAAGCGAGGATGAATTCCTTCTGATGATCAGCAAAGGTGAGGTAAAACCGGAGAGCATACCCGATGATGACGGGCAGCTTTCACTCTTCTGATACCGGAGGCCGCTTTATGAATGAACTTGCAAAGGAATTGAATGACACCCTGTCTTCATGTGCAGTATCAGCCTTTCTTTCCGAAAAGGGTAAGAACCTTTTCTTCCCGAAAGGCATCGTTGCCCAGTCCCAGGAGGCTGGCGAAAAGGCAAAGCAGTACAATGCCACTGTAGGACTTGCCAAGAGCAAGGGTGTACCCATGCATCTTTCAGACATCCAGTCATATTTCAGGGAAGGAACACTCACTCCCGCTGAAATCTTCAGCTATGCACCGGGCGGCGGGGATAAGGAACTCCGTGCGATCTGGAAGAAGGAAATGGTCAGGAAGAACCCGTCTCTTGAAGGAAAGCTCTTTTCAGACCCTCTCGTGACAGGCGGTCTCACACACACGATCAGCATGATCGCAACAATGTTCTTCGACAAGGGCGATGAACTCATCCTCCCTGACCTCTACTGGGATAACTATGAACTTATCTTCAAGGACAGCACGGGATGTGAGATTAAGGAGTTTAAGTTCTTTAAGGATGGAGGACTTAACATCGAAGGCTTAAAGAAGTGCATGTATGAAGCAAAGGGAGACACGGTACGTGTCCTTCTGAACTTCCCCAACAACCCCACGGGGTATACTCCTACCGTAACTGAGATGGATCAGCTTGCTGCTGCATTCAAAGAGGTTGCCGAATCAGGTAAGAAGATTCTTGTCTTAAGCGATGATGCATACTTTGGCCTTTTCTTTGAAAAGGAAACTGCAACTGAGTCCCTTTTCTCAAAGCTTGTCGATCTTCATGAGAACATCTTTGCGATCAAGGGTGATGCCGCAACCAAGGAAGAGATGGTATGGGGCTTCAGGATCGGTTTCATCACATACGGCGGTAAGAGCCTGAAGAAGGAACACCTTGATGCACTTACCAAGAAGACACTCGGTGCGATCAGATGCTCCGTTTCAAACTGTGACAGGGTAGGTCAGTCACTTCTCCTCCATGCAATCAAGGAAGGCAGGAACTATCAGGCTGATAAGGAAAAAACCTTTACTGAGATGGAAGCCCGTTATAGAGTTATAAGGGAAGTCCTTAAGGATTATGAAGGTTCCTCCTATCTGAAGCCATATCCCTTCAATTCAGGGTATTTCATGGCGTTCGACACTCTCGGACACAGTGCGGAGGCGCTCCGTGTCTATCTTCTGGATAAGTACCAGGTCGGTACGATCAACATCCAGGACAGGACACTGCGCGTGGCATATTGCTCTGTTGAGAAGGAGCAGCTTGCGGACCTTGTTGCCATAATCTTCAGGGCTGCAGGAGAGTTATGGAATTAAAGACCAAGATCTACCTCATCGATGAGGAAGGTGACAAGTTCATGGGCATCGGGGTTCTCTGGCTTCTGCAGGAAGTGGCCAAAACCCAGTCGCTTTACAAAGCGGCTTCCAATCTCAGCATTTCCTACACCAAGGCCTACAACATGGTTAAAAACCTGGAGAAGGCGCTTGGTAAGGATGTATTATTGAGGAAGAAGGGCGGAAGTGCCCGTGAGGGTGCAACCCTCACCGAGTTCGGATCTTCCTTTCTGGTTCTCTACGATGAGTTCCAGAAGGATGCAAAGAAGTCAATGGAAGCTCCATACCGGGAGTTCTGCGGTAAGCTTGACGATTTGATGAAGGAGTGAAGCTATGGGAAAGATGTTTGATTTCGACATTGAGACGCTGGGGGATGCCAAGATAAGCTCTCCGATCAGGATGAGCAGGGATGGCGGTGACGGCATGGCCGATTACGTCCGTGATGACGACAGGGTTCTGTACTCAGTCCAGACAACTGAAATTGACGGCAAGAGGGAGCCGCTGCTTGAGGATACCATGGAAGAAGCAGGTCCCCGTGAGAAGATCTACTTCAATCCTTCCCATGTTCATGCCGCAATCTGTACGTGCGGCGGTATCTGTCCGGGACTCAACAATGTGATCAGGGCTGTTGTAAGGTGTTTCTGGTACCGCTACGGTGTTAGAAGGATTTCCGGTATCCAGTATGGTTACCTCGGCCTTCTTGAGAACTCACCCTGGCCCCTAATTCCGCTTGATCCCGATGTGGTGGACGACATCCAGGAAAAGGGCGGTACGATCCTCGGCTCTGCCCGCGGAGGCGGCAAGCAGGTTGAGGAAATCGTTGATTCCCTCGAAAGACTCAATATCAACATCCTCATCACCATCGGCGGTGACGGTACGCTCCGCGGTGCATACGACATCGGCGAGGAGATCAAGAGGAGAAATCTCAAGATCGCGGTTGTGGGTGTTCCAAAAACAATTGACAATGACCTTAGTTTCATAGACTCATCCTTCGGATTCGATACTGCAGTCGCATCTGCAGTGCCTTCGGTAAGAGGTGCACATGTTGAGGCAAAGAACTCGATCAACGGCATCGGTCTTGTAAAGGTCATGGGACGTGAATCAGGATACATCGCGGCACACACATCCCTCGCACAGAGTGATGTCAACTTCTGCCTTATTCCCGAGTCTCCGTTTGACCTGGATGGTCCGAACGGACTTCTGGAGCATGTAAAGAGGAGAATCCTTGAACGCGGACATGCAGTCATCCTGGTTGCGGAAGGTGCAGGACAGGAATTCGCACCGCCCACGGGTGAAACCGATGCTTCCGGTAACATCAAGTACCACGACATCGGTATCTTCCTGAAGGAGCGCCTTAAGGAGTACTTCAAGAATGAGGGTATCCCCACATCCATCAAGTACATCGACCCGTCATACATCATCCGCTCCGCTCCGGCAAACAGCTATGACTCCATTTACTGCGCACGTCTCGGCGCCCATGCGGTCCATGCCGCAATGGCAGGAAAGACACAGTGCCTGGTAAGCCGCGTAAACAACCAGTTCGTTTACCTCCCGATCAAGCAGGCAGTTTCAAAGAGAAGCCATGTTGATATCGAAGGTACTCTCTGGAGAGACGTGCTCGAGAACACGAGACAGCCGTTCTCAATGAAAAACTGATTACATTATTGAAGGATGCATCAGACGGTGCATCCTTTAGTTTAGTATGGTAGAATGACTCAAAAAGGAGTCATTCTATCAATGTTCACCAAGATATCTGAAAAAGCTTCGGGAGTGCTTTCCCCAAAGCCTGTAAGCATCAGAGACAGAAAAGGCAAGTTCACATTCTCCCAGGATACACTCATGTATGTGAATCCGCTCTTTGCGGATGAAGCTGAGACCTTCATCGATCTTCTCCTTGAAGATCTTCCGTATGAGGAAAAGGGAGCGGGGGAAAATGAACTTTACATCAATAAAAGAAAGGGTGTTAAGGGCTACAGGCTTAACATCACCCCTGAAAAGACGGAAGTGGTTGCAGAGGATAATGTAAACGTCTTCTACGGACTTGAAACACTCCGCTCCCTCTTCCTTACCTATGGTCACACCATTCCATGCTGTACAATCAGTGACTATCCTAAGACTGAGTACCGTGGCTTCATGCTTGATGTGGCAAGACACTTCGTCACTAAAAATGAAATAAAGCGCCTTCTGAAGGCCGCATCATCAGTACATCTTAACTACTTCCACTGGCATCTTACTGATGACCAGGGATGGCGTTTCCCACTGTCCTTCGATGAGAAGGTAAACACTGAATCCTCAGTCCGTCCTGCTAAGGATTACCAGGAAGAGAGGACTGAAGGCGGTATTTACACTAAGGAAGACATTAAGGAAGTGGTTGAGTATGCCGCCAGACTTCATATCACGATAGTGCCTGAAGTGGAAACACCGGGACATGCAATGGCACTGCTGCATGCACATCCTGAATTCGGGTGTACCGGAGGACCTTATGATGTTCCTGTAACAGGCGGTATCTTTGAGGATGTCCTCTGTGTGGGTAACGATGAAGTCATCGAGTTCTTCAGGAAGGTATATGCTGAAGTTGCTGAAATCTTCCCGGGACCTTACATTCACATCGGCGGAGATGAGTGTCCCCATACCGCATATGAGAAGTGCCCTAAGTGCCAGCAGAGAATAAAAGAGCAGGGACTTAAGGATTCCAGTGAGCTTCAGAGCTGGATGACGGTCAGGATTGCAAAGATCATAACTGATCTCGGGAAGATACCTGTGGGCTGGGATGAAGTGCTTGAGAATACCGATACCATGGGACTTCCTCCTCAAATGGTGGTCATGAGCTGGAGAGGAAGCCAGGGCGGTATCGAAGCTGCAAAGCGGGGTCACAAAGTGATCATGTCTCCGTCAGTGGAAGGCGTCTATTACGACTACATGTATGATAAGGAAGATCCTGATGAGCACGGACAGTACTGGGGTGAAGCCTCCATGAGGGCAAGTTATGACTTCGAACCAGTTAAACCCGAAATGGGTGATCATGGTGATCTTGTCCTGGGTGGGCAGGGAAACCTCTGGACTGAGCGTGTTGATTTCGGACGTGATACGGAAGCACTGTTATTCCCCCGTCTTGTAGCCCTCGCAGAGTCTCTCTGGAGTGAGGAAAAGGACTGGGAGGACTTTAAGAAGAAAAGAGGTGCGATAGAAAAGAGACTCTCAAGTCAGGATGTGATGTTCTGGTCAGGGGAGTGGAAATGATGTCAGATCCCGATCCGATGAGGACCGGGATTTTATGCTTCTCATGACCATCAAAGGGTCTTATCGGTAAAATGTTTAAGAAATCGGAGAAATTGAAAAATGTGTATACAAATATTTTAGAGTAGATATTTATTTATAATTAAAAGGATTATAAAAATAAAATCCGATTTTACAAAAATTTTAAAAAATTTGTATACATTTTTTCTAAAAGTATATTGATTAATTTTTTCTAAAGGATTATCTTTGAGCCATCAATAAGGGAAAGAACTTAAATCCCTTAGAAAAAATTTACCTCCTTTTGTTCCCCTCGTAGCGGTTTACCTCCTTTTCTCCGCAGAGGGGTTTTTTATACCTTAAGGTTTACGATACGAAATCAAAGTGGAAAACAGGGAGTGTTTCAGTTCATGTTGCGCATTGATAAAGATTATTCTGCAGGGATCGTGATATTGACGGATGGACAGGTGCATTGTTAAGATAAAAGTGGAAGGCGGCCCTCCGACAGACGGTTGTCCGCTCCAAGTTTATGTTCGATAAAAATCGTCACTAGGCTTGGTAGGATTAGTGGCGATTATTTCTTTTTTTGTTACCTATGGTAATCCCGAGCATTACTGCCGAAACTACCAAACCGATAATCATTATTACTATACTTAACGTTTCGTAATCCGTCATATCAGCACCTCCCAGTTTTTTAGTCTGTGGAGGCA
>JBJEWN010000380.1:0-8245 GCA_051885075.1 Bullifex sp. | reverse complement strand
CACGGAGTCGCCGAGGTACCACTGCTGTTCAAAAACGGTTACAAGCTCATCTGCAAAGCGGGCACACTCCCTGCTTTCCATTCCGGGTGCAATCAGCATGAATTCATCTTCTCCCGTACGGAAGATGTGAATGAGCCCCCTGAGCGAGACCAGCCGCAGTGACACATCACGGATGATGTTTTCCGTTTCCTTTTCCCCGAAAGTCCGTTTAAGACCTTCCAGCGATGAAATCCTCAGCCTGACCACGGCAAACACCTTTCCCCTTGAGAAAGCATCACGGAGAGTGTTTTCAAAACATATCATGTTCGGAAATCCGGTAACCTCATCTTCAAGCAGATGATTCGTTGCAAGGTTGAATACCATGAACAGCAGTACCGTAAAACCGATAAGACCGCCCAGCTGCATGTTTCTCATTATTATCTGACATAGCAGAAGCACGGCCACTATCGGAGGACAGGCCTCTGCAAGGCGCGAAAACTCGGGCGTCTGATATTTTCTTTCCATAAGCAGGACTGTCTGGGACATAATTATTTCAATCATTACGGAGACGGAGGTGAAAAAACTCATTGGCCCCCTTATGTACTCACAGGTTACGGGATCAACAGTGTAAATGATGCCTGTGGGAATGTTTATGATAAGTGCGGCAGCGTTTGCAAAAATCATTACCTGAATCGCAGCAAGAAAGAATCTTGCCCTGTATGCCCTTGGTGAGACCGCATAAACCATGTTGACGACATATCTCAGCAGAAGCGATGCCTGTATTATGCTTAAAAGGAAACAGAGCCCATGGATGATAAACAGGATATGGCAGGAAAAAGCAGCTTCCGTGATGATGAATGCACATGAGACTATGTTCACTGCAGTGGTTATGAGTGATACAATCATGACAGTACTGAGAAGGTTCTGCTGTCTGGCCCTGTAAAGATCCTTCTCACAGAGATGGTATATGTAAAGAACCGATGTGAGAAAGAATGCGATTATTTCAGGCATGACGTGATATAATTTCATGAAGAATATCATAAGGGCACCTAACTCTTTTGTACAGCTGTAAAGGAAGGATCTTTTGTTCGATTCGCATGCACACATAGGCATAATGACTGAAAATGCCATAATCGCATCATCCCGTCCATGTGAATGGGAATCCGTCATGACATTTCCTCATCATGCGATAGGACTGCTTGCCCCCGAGGAAGAGTACCTTAAGGAATTCAGGAAAGCAGTACTTTCATCCGAAACGTGTCTCATAGGGGAAGTCGGACTGGACAGGAGAAATCCGTCACCATACCAGAAAACATTCTTTGATGAGACACTGAAGCTTTCCGTTTCCACCGGAAAACATCTTGTGATCCATCAGGTAGGCATGACCCAGCTCCTTCTGGAAATGCTGAGATCGTTTTCTCCCCTTCCTCCCTTCATCGTCCACGGCTTCACGGGATCAGCTGAAACTGCAAATGAAATAAGGAAACTCGGAGGGATCATATCGCTTTCCCCCCGCTGTGAAAGAACAAAGCACTTTTGCAGACTTCTTGAAATGGATTTCCTCATTGAAACCGACATGCCGTCCGGGAGGGAGCAGACTCAGACGCTTCGTATGTGGTATAAAAAAATCGCCGATGCAAAGGGAATGGAATTATCGGATCTGGAGGAAACAATCGATGAGCGAAGAGCAGTTTTTACGTCTTGAGAAGATGATCGGGGATGAATATGTGAATAAGCTTCACTCCTCCCATGTCACGGTTGCAGGCGCAGGCGCTGTCGGAGGCTTTGCGTTTGAATCGCTGGTCCGTTCCGGGGTGGGCAGAATCAGGATCATTGATTTTGACTCCTTCACCCTTTCAAACCTCAACAGGCAGATACTTGCCACCCATGAAAGCATCGGAAGGAAAAAGGTGGAAGTCGCCGCGGAAAGGGCAAAACTGATCTGGCCTGAATGCAGGGTCGAAGCGGTTGATGCATTTCTGTCTGAGGACAATTATGAAGAACTGACAGAAGATACGGATCTTGTTCTGGACTGTATTGACTCACTTAACCCGAAAATCGGACTTCTTGAGTACTGCGTGAAACACTCAGTACCGGTCATTTCCTCGATGGGTGCCGCCCTCAGAAGGGATCCATCACTTGTAAGGACAGCCCTTCTTAAGGACACCTGGGCATGTCCCCTGGCGCGTCAGGTCAGGGCCGGACTGAGAAAAAGAGGCGTCGAATGCTCCATTCCGGTTGTTTTCTCTCCGGAAAAAGTAAACTTCTCATATACTCCGTTAAGAGAGGAAGAAAAAGCAGAAATGGGAAGTGACAGAGGAAGACGCCGCGTGGTCCTGGGCTCGCTTCCCACGATTACCGCAATCTTCGGTGAGACAATGGCACACCTGGCACTGAAATACCTGACCGATGAAGCGCTGTTCACAGGAGAGGAAGCATTCAATCCTCAGACGCTTAAAACAGCTTCACCAAAGAAACGGATCTGATGAAAATCCGGTGACGGAAGGTCTATCGGGAAAAGTGAGATGAAGTGGGGTTCCTTCAGCAGGTCGCCGCACTTGTAACTGTTCAGGTAAAGCACAGGCACGTCCAGAGCGAACGGAACAAGGGGAATTGCTCCCTCCAGTACATAACGGCTGACTTTATTATTGTTTTCAAGCACCGTGACTTTTCTTTCAACCTGTCTGATCAGGTCATCACTTACGGGTGTTCTGTCAGTTCTGGAAGTTCCTGCTCCGCAGCGGAGCGCACCCGATGCCGAGAACTCGAAATTGTAATACCTTACCCTGTCCGGTGAGATGAAAAGCTCCATGCAGCTGTCTTCCCACACCCTGCCCTGGTCTTCCCATACCATCCGTCTCAGTTCCTTTTCCCTGACGGAAAACTCAAAACGGAGATATCCCTCATCATGCCGGAGAGAAAGGAATACTTCAGTATCCTCCCTTCGGCTGCCCCAGAGATAGTTATCAAGTCTGAATGATTTTTTTTCCTTTCCGATTATCATGAAAGAAGTATACATCAGTGAAGACAAAAAATACAGGAGACTTATGATCTCCTGTATACCTTAAGCATGTACGCCATAAGAAGATTACTTCTTCTTGTGTCTGTTCTGTCTGAGTCTCTTCTTTCTCTTGTGAGTAGCGATCTTATGCTTTTTTCTTTTCTTACCGCAAGGCACAGTTTAGCTCCTTATTCCAATTGGATTTTTTGTAATTACCGGACTATTATGCATTCTTTGAAGAATGTAAGTCAAGTAAACATCAGAAAAAACTTTTTCATAGCGCTAACCTTTTTCCCATGACGTATTTAGCTTTAACCCTGTCCCGGCCTCTGAGAGATGCGTACTGCTCAAGACGCTCGGCAAGCGTAAGGGAGTCCTTAAGCGTGGTGTGGATTGAAGAGTCATCCAGGACAACAGCATCACCATCATACCCCTCTTCAAATGCACCTACGGATGAGAAGAACTCACCTCCTCCGCGGGTTGCAAGCCAGAATGCTTCTGCAAAACTGAGCATCCTGTCCTCAGGGTGAGTGATCCTGTGGGCAAGTTTACTGACCTTTACTGCATTCACCGCAGCCTGGAAGAGTGATATTTCCTCACCTCCGGCCACATCACTGCCAAGCCCCACATTCACACCTGCATCGATAAGCGCCGTGATGCGTGCAATTCCGCTGTAGAGATTTGAGTTTGAATCCGGACAGTGGGCGGCGAAGACATTCGGATTCTGAAGCAGTTCAAGTTCCCGTTCATAACTGTAAACACAGTGGGCCATTACGGTCTTTTCCTCACCCATCAGGCCAAAGAGATGGTATGCATCGGCATAACTTTTACTCTTTGGTACAAGTTCCTGCACCCAGGCTATCTCACCGGGATTCTCACTGAGGTGGGACTGGACGGGTATATGGCGCTCCTTTGAGATTCTTCCCAGCTCTCTCATGAGTTCATCACTGCAGGTCGGAATGAAACGAGGCGTCACGACAGGCTTCACATTGCTGAAATCAGAAGCCCTGTCAAGAAATTCAAGTACACTTCTCACAGCATCTTCGGTAGATTCCCTAAGAATGTCCGGAGAGTTGCGGTCCATTGAAACCTTTCCGACATACCCCCTCATCCCGGCATCCTCAAGCTTTTTCATCAGCAGAAGGGAAGATTCAAGGTGCATGGTCGCAAACGCGCACACTCTGGTCGTCGGACTGTGGAGAAGATCATCAGTGAAAATCGAATATGCCTCATCCGCATATGAAATATCCGAATACCTGCTTTCCTCAGGGAATGTATGCTGATCAAGCCAGTCCAGCAGCTCCATGTCCATCCAGAGTCCCCTGTACTGATACTGAGGGGCATGTACATGAAGATCACTCATTCCGGGAATTATGATCTTCCCGCTCCAGTCGTCAATCCTGAAATGTCTGAACCGTTCCGGGAGATCTTTGAAAACACCTGCCACCTTACCGTTTTCAATGACAAGATATGATGAGCAGAACTGGGAAAACGTGCTTCTGTCAGATGACCAGATAATGTCACCGAAGAGTACTCTGTCTTCCATTACCGCACCTCCATTCAAAAGGATCAGATAATAGTCGGAAGTTTTCGGCGCTCCGGTAGAGACTCTTACCCATATCGTAAGTATATATTATCTTTATTCCAATTATATCACGGAGTCTGAGTAAGGAAAGTAAATTGTTGGAAAATTGCCAAATGATCCGTTTTTTCACCTGCGGGGTGGAAAATCGGACGGAAAATAACTATTCTTTATTTCAGAGAGGGAAAAAATGAAGATTCTGATACTGGGTCTTGGAGTGAACGGAGGAGGGACATCGGCCGCCCGCTATTTTGCAGGCAAAGCCGAAGTCAGGATATCCGACATCGGTGCCCGCACATCCTTCGGCACTGTGCCTGACGAACTGGAAGCACTGGGCATAAAGTGCTATTTTCAGGATACTGATCCCAAAGACAATATTAAATGGGCTGATGTTGTCATAAAGAATCCTGCAGTCCCAAGCAAGCTGCCGCAGCTTTCGCTTGCAAAAAACATCAGGAATGACTTCTACTATCTCTTCTCATCGCCTCTCACCAAAGGAATATCTTTTATCCTCGTTACGGGCACGAAAGGCAAATCAACGACCGTTGCGGCGATAACGCATGCACTGAACAGTCTCGGAAGCGAAGCTCTGTACTGCGGCAACATCGGAATATCCGCCTTCGTCATTCTGGAGGAACTGGAAAGAAGAAAGCTTTCAGGCAAAAGCATGCCGGCCTATATCGTTGCCGAACTTTCCAGCTGGCAGATCCACGACACTTACGTGGCGATGAACGGTCAGATGCCTTCATCCAGACTGACCATCCTTACAAGTCTCTACCGCGATCATCAGAACAGATACTCATCCCTTGCTGACTACTATGACGACAAGCTTCTGCTTCTCAACAGTAATGCGGAAAAGATTCTGGTGAATATCAGGACAAAAACATATGTAATGAGTCATACTCATAAACTGTCTTCCCGATTAAGTGTTTTCCCTACCATCTCAAACCCCTATTCATTGGGCAAGATGGAGCTTGCCTGCGCCTACAGGGCGCTGAAAATCCTGGGATATGGCAGGAAGGAAATAATGAGGGTGCTTTCATCCTACAAGGGCATGCCTCACAGGATTGAACAGGTGGCAGTGCATGATGACATCATGTTCATCAATGACAGCAGTGCAACGATAAGCGAGGCTGTTTCCTTTTCCGTAAAGACGCTTTATCCCCTTTCCTACCACCTGATCTGCGGCGGAACGGATAAGGACATAAGTGCGTCCGGCATGCTTCCGGCACTGCGTAACGCCACCAGCATCACCCTGCTTGACGGCTCTTTTACCCGGGATAAGCTCATTCCGCTGCTGGAAAAGCACTCACTTGAATATGAAGGTCCGTTCAGGGATCTGAAAAGTGCATTTCTGACTGCAACGGGAAACGCGGAAAGGAAGAAGAAAGCAAACGGAAAGATGCAGGTAGTCATACTCTCCCCGGGAGCCGCTTCCTTTGAGATGTTCCGCAATGAGTTTGACAGGGGCGAGAGATTCAAAAAGCTTGTAATGGATTACGTCAGTCCCTACAGACCGAGAACCTGATGTTCTCCGCAAGCCTGTAAAGAGCAGAGACAAACCTTTTGTTAATGTAATCAGTGGAAGGAGCCCTCATAACGATATCACCGCCGAATGAAGTCTTGAAAAGTGTCAGCTTCTTCAGGTGTCCTTCCCCGATGCCGAAAAGATCATATCGCCTTACTCCGGCACGCTTAGCTTCCCTTATGGCATGATCCTGAAGGGTGTATCCTGATGAAACTCCCTCCTTATGGAAAACTGTTGCTCCGAAGAGATACACTTCCTCTGTACCGGACCGGAGATTTAAGATACCTCCCACATTCACACCATCCTTTTCAGCAAGATAAAGTATCGGAGTGACTTCATCGTTTTTTATGCGAAGCAGATTAAGGATGTAATCACGGCTCCGTGCAGTGAAACCGTCACGGACCGATGTTGACTTATATGAATCATACCAGGCATCAAAGGCCTTTTCATCTCCCTCCCATCTTCTGACAGAAACGCCCTCTTCCTTCTTCAGATTGCGCTTTGCCCTTGTCCTGTAACGAAGCTCTTTCTCAAGGCTGATGACTACAGAAGCTTCAGGCTGAATGCTGAAGCGGGAAATCCTTGTCTTTGAAGAAACAGGAAACTGTTGTGAACCATAAGTGAAATCAGCACGGAGCAGAAAAACACTGACAGGGAGCAGTTTCACGATCTTACCGGCTACTGTCTCAAACTCATCCCTTGTATTCAGCACAGGTGCAAACGGGGAATATGCAAGATAAAAAAAAGGGAGAATCCTCCTCACAAGGACAAGGATATCCCCCTCAGAACTCCCGGTTCTGTAATGAAATGCATGAGCACTCCAGGAACACTTCTTTACTTCAGCCCAGAAAGAGGACTGAAACACGCTCTCCGAATGAAGATCGGAAAGCGGTATTTCCCTTACATCAGCCGACAGGCCCATTGACATACTTCTTTGCGGTAAGGTGCTTTCCTCCGAATCCGAGAGCCTTGCCGTCAACCTTCACGACACCGTCCTCAGTATAGATCGGAAGAGCGAAGAAGTGATCGGGCTTGATGTAAGTTGTGATCTTCTCAACATCACCTTCGCCGTCAAACTCCAGCACCGTACCCGGCTCAAACTCATCTGCAAAAAGAACCTCGCATGTTGTGTGCTCCGGTGCATCGGGATCAGATGCTGCAAGGAGCATTCCGTAGCTCTTCACGCCCCTGAAGTTTGCGGGCTTAAGGTTTGACACAAGCACGATATTGTGTCCGAGCAGCTCATCCGCAGTATAGTAAGGTACGATTGAGGAAACGATCGTCCTCTCTTCCTCTTCCCCGCAGTTAAGCTTCAGGATGTAGAGGATATCACCGTTGGGGTGCTTTTCCACATTTACGATTTTACTGACCTTAAGAATTACCTTGTGTGCAAACTGATCAGCTATGCTCATTTCCTTTGTTTCTTCAACTGTCATTTTCTTTTCTTCCTTTGCTTTCTTTTCTTCTTTGTTCTCAGACTGCCTTTCTTCCTGACTTCCGGAATAACGGTTCCTGAGTTCCCCGATGAACTTATCCTCAAGTTTTGAGAAAAGGAGGGTGACCCCCTGTACCTTCTCAATGCCCTCAAACGAACCGACGCACTTCCAGTCACTTCCCTCTGCCGAGAGGAATGAAAGGATCTGTTCGGAGGTAACAGGCATGTACGGTGATATCATGACGGCCAGATCCCTGATCAGGAAGCAGAGCGTCCTGAGAAGCGATGCAGCCTTTTCGGGTGCTTCCTTTCTTGTCTTCCACGGCTCTCCTGCCTGGAATGCCTTGTTTCCGATATCGGAAAGTGCGAATATTTCGCGAAGCGCATCCCTCTCCTCTGCCCTTTCAAGCAGGTTCGTGATGGTCTCTTCCTTTTCCCTTATGGCTTTTACCAGATCGTCATCAGGCACGCCTTCGGGGATGCTGCCGTCATAGAAACGGGAGACGAAGGTAAGTGTCCTGTTAACCAGGTTTGAAAGGTTACCGATGAGCTCTCCGTTGACCTTTTCCTGGAAATCCGCCCAGGAGAAGTTGACGTCACTTCTTTCAGGTCTGTTCCAGAACATGTAGAATCTCCAGACATCTGCGGGGATTCCGGTTTCCTGTACATCGTTGCCGAACACACCGATATAATTGACTGCCTCTGCCCCGTTTCTCCTGC
>JBJEWN010000379.1:0-2041 GCA_051885075.1 Bullifex sp. | reverse complement strand
TTACAGTTTTTTTGATTCCTTTGACTGATTCAGCGTTCAACTTTCCACTCTTTAGGAACTATCAAAAGCTTCAGATATGGAAGAGATGAAAGGAAGCCTTTCTTACCTGAATGCGAAAGAAAAAGAGTTTTTAGTGTTTCTTTTGAAAAACCGGTTATACGATTTTACACCGATCGAAGTCAGTAAGATGATTGGTGTAACAAACAGGACAGTTATTAATCGATGTGCTAAGCTGGCAGATAATGGTTTTTTGATTCCAAACATTGTCAGAACCAGAGTTCGTTCCTATCGGTTAAGTGATTTGTCAAGAGCAAATGAAAAAAAGATTTTGAAAGCATTATTGTAGGCTGTTCCAGCAGAAGCGACTGTCCACCTGGGCTGACGGCCTTCCTGCTTTGCTTCCTGCAGTTTCACATGGAAGGACACACAGGTGACGCCGCAACGTGGGGCGGTTGACTGACTCCATCGGGTTTCCTCCCGAAGTTCCGGGTACACCAAAAACTTTACCAAATGCACAATTGATGTCATGTTCTTATGCACCGAAAATCCACGATATGATAAAATACGGTTTCAGAGTCAGAGAGGAATAATTATGACATTTAAGATAATTCTTGGCGATGAAATAAAGGAAGATCTTACATCGGATTATAAGTCAGCCGTGAAATTCAGCGACTTCAGGATAGGAAGGAAAGCACTTTACTTTCCTGCTTTTCCCATGGGAGCAAAGTACATACCGCTTTCTATGATCGAGGGTGCCTGGGTGAGAAAGAGCACGATGTCCATCAAGGGGTGCTGTGCAGGCCAGATTCCTGTCTTCGTCCTGCATCTGTCCCTGAAAGGAGATGAAAGCCGGAACTTTACCTTCGACAGGAAAAAGGATGCTGACAGGGCAATGGAGATACTGAAGGAATACATCCCTGATCTTGATGATGCGCCTGAAAACGGAACCGGGGAGTAAAGATGGCAGAAACGGTGAAATTCAGGAAAGGTGATGTCATCTACCGGGAAGGAAGTTTTGAGATGGCGATGTACCGCATATTAAAAGGTGCGGTATCTGTCTTTGCCTGGTATGGCGGGGAAAATGAAACACTGCTTGTTGAGCAGGGTGAGGGTGCATACTTCGGACATCTTGATCTGATCGAAGCCATACCGCGCTCCGCAACCATCGTTGCAAAGGAAGATGTCGTCCTTGAGAAGATTGAGGGAGATGAATTCGGATCCTACCTGTCAGATCATCCGGGAGAAGGCATGGTGATCCTCAGGCAGATGAGTTCCCGACTCAGGGACATAGGTGATCAGCTTCATGCCGTGTACCATACCATCGATGAATACATATGTGAGGACAATGCAGGTCATGATGAGTCCTTCTTCAGCAGGCTTGGCAGGATAATCAGGCTTGGAAAAGGGAGGATGTCATGGTAAGGGACGCCAGATACAGGAAAGGTGATGTGATCTACAGGCAGGGAGATAAGGCTGATGAAGTCTTCTTCGTGAAGTACGGAACGGTTCACTTATATGTTGACCATGGTACCGAGGAAAGCAAACTCATAGGTCTTGTGCCTGAAGGCAGGGTATTCGGCGAACTCGGAGTGATAGAGGATAAACCCCGTACCATGACCAGTGTCGCGGGCGAGGATACAATAGTCACGATAGTGGACCGGGATTCATTTTCCTCCTACATTGAGGAAAACCCCAACAAGATGCTTGTTGTCATGGAGAGTCTCAGCTCCCGAATACGTGCTCAGTCACATAAACTTGCAAATGCATGCCGTGTCGTTGCCGAATATGCTGAGGAAAAGGAGAGGAACGGAAACGTCAGCAGCTCCCTCATCGATGAGATGAAACTCCTTGCCGCTGAAAACAGAAGGGCAAAGCACTGACTGTTAAAAGCCATTTGAAAAAGTATGCTGTCATGCATAAAAGTCGTTTGAAAAAGTTTATGGTTTGGGTGGAAACTCCCTTAAAAAAGTTTTTCAGTATATTATGATTAAGCTAAGAGATATGTCAAGACAGTATCAGTAAAATTATCCGAAATATCTAA
>JBJEWN010000378.1:0-8287 GCA_051885075.1 Bullifex sp. | reverse complement strand
CTTTCACGATACGCACATAGAGCGGCCATTTGTCATCATCACGTCCCGTTTCCTTATAGCCGTTCGCAAGTGCACGCAGCGCGCTCTTGTTTTCATTGAGGGTAAGAATCTTGTTGCAGAGGAATTCGACCATTGCCCAGTTATGGATCTCATAAAAGGAAACAAGGAGATTCTGCATGTTGATATTGTCTTCATGGGGACGTCGGATCATGGAAACCGAACCGGAAACATAACGGCCGAACACACTGTCCTCGCGTTCCCTGATCAGGGCATCGGACATTTCCTTGACGGATGACAGTTCATCGCTGTCAATTTTCTTAATTACTTTGTCAAACTCAATGAAGCTGTCAGGTGTAAATGCCTGAAGCTCCGCCTTGGTAAACGGCTTATCGCCTTTTAGCATGGTTTCTATTTTCATAAAACACCATCCTTATGGAAATAATGATATTATTGTATTTGAAAAACAAACCGGGCAAGGGGAGACCTTGCTCGGCGTTTTTCTCTTATGACTCAATAATAACACCAATGATCATAAAATGCAAATCTATTTTTCGGCTATATTGGATTTCCTTTCAGCATATTGTTCCTTCAGAAGGGAATAGATCACGGTAGAAACCGGTACTGCAAGCAGCATTCCGACTATACCGGAGAATGATCCGAACACTGTCACGGCAAGGAAAGTGTACACGGGAGGAAGGCCGACGGATGCTCCCACGACTCTCGGATAAATGAGATTACCCTCAGTCTGCTGAAGAATAATGAAGAAAATAAGAAATATAATGGCCTTTACGGGACTGACAACGGCAATAAGGAAGAATGAAAGAGCCCCTCCGATAAGTGCCCCCCAGATCGGGATGAGGGCTGTGACTGCAATGAGGGAACCTATCATGGGTGCATAGGGCAGGCGCAGTATGACCATGCCAAGTGCACAGAGACTTCCGAGAATAACGGATTCAAGGCACTGCGCGGTAATAAAGCGTGAAAAGGACTGATCTGCCAGAGTGATCAGATGAGTCAAACAGGTTCTGATTCGATGCGGTAAGAACATGCCTGCCAGTTTGCTGATATCAGCTGAAATCCTTTCCCTGTCCGCAACGAAGTAAAGTCCGATCATTAGGCTCACGAAAAAACTGATGATTGAGGAAATGAATCCTGAAACACTTTCTGCCGCTGATGACAGCAATGAGGTCCCGCTGGTTTGCAGGTAGTCCGAAAGTCTGCTCATTAATTCCGTAAAGAACTTATTCATGTCTGAAACGTATTTCATGAAGGATTCGTCATCTCCCTTTGAGGAAATATAGGACTGTACCCTGTCTGACAGATCAAGTGCCGATTGGTAGAGAAGCTCGGCTGAGTGTAAAAGCTGGGGTATGATGAGGGCAAGAATTACAAAAATCACCGCAGCAATAAGAAAAAGGCTTAAGGTTATCGAAACTGCCCTGCGGTATCTGAAAGATGGCAGATGGTATTCAAGAAACGAAACGGGAAGGGACAGTACGTATGCAATGGAAAATCCGAAGAGTACCGGCATGATCACATCGGACCAGACAGAACTGAAAAAGGCCGTTACGGAAGAAAAACTGACAAGAAGATGAAACACGAATATCAGAAGGGTTCCAAGAAGAAGGTATGAAATGAAGTCACTTTTTTTCATAACTTCAACAATAAAACCGTCTGGGATGTTTATCAATAAGATACAGGATTCAGTAATGATTATCCCGTGACGTGAGATGAACGTTATTATCGTGATCCATAAAAAGCACATAAATGAACATAATGCACCATTTTGCATAAGGATACAGACGTTATGCACAGAATTATTGTTATTTTATGTTATTAAATGTTAAAATAGCAACTGATGTGTTTTTGCTTTGTGAACATAAATACAGTATTTCTATAAATATGTGTGCTCGATTTATTTATTGTTAAAGAAAATAAATGAATAAAAATTTATTAAAATTATTGATGAAAGAGATTCAAAGTTTTATTATGGCTCTTAAATCATTAATAAAGGAGTTACACATGAAAAAAGTAACCATTGCATTACTGGTTATGCTTCTTGCATGTTCCTTCTGTTTTGCAAACGGTGCAAAGGAAGAGGCTGCAAAGGCTTCCGATACCTTCCACATCGGTATTGTCACAGGTACGGTTTCCCAGAGTGAGGATGACCTCAGAGGTGCCGAGGCTCTCATCGCGGAGTACGGTGCGGTTAAGGACGGCGGCATGATCCAGCACGTCACATATCCTGACAACTTCATGGATGAGCAGGAAACAACCATCGCAGTCATCGTAGGTCTTGCCGATGATCCTCTCATGAAGGCTGTAATCGTCAACCAGGCTGTTCCCGGTACTACCGAGGCATTCCGCCAGATCAAGGAAAAGAGATCAGACATCCTCTGCTTCGCAGGTGAGTCTCACGAGGATATCCCCGTCATCAGCTCAACTGCCGATCTCGTATGCAACAACGACTTCGTTGCAAGAGGCTATCTCATCATCAAGACTGCACACGAACTCGGATGTGACACATTCGTACACATCTCATTCCCCCGCCACATGTCATATGAGACAATGAGCCGCCGTGTTGCAATCATGAGGGCTGCATGTGAGGAATTCGGCATGAAGTTCGTCCTTGAGACAGCTCCGGATCCCACATCCGACGTAGGTGTTGCCGGTGCTCAGCAGTACATCCTGGAGAAGGTTCCCGCATGGATCGACCAGTATGGCACCAACGCTGCATTCTTCTGTACGAACGATGCACACACGGAGCCTCTTCTCAAGCAGCTCCTCCAGTATGGCGGATACTTCATCGAAGCTGACCTTCCTTCACCGCTCATGGGTTATCCCGGAGCTCTCGGTATCGACCTCACTGCTGAGGCAGGTGATTTCACCGCAATCCTCAACAAGGTTGAATCCGCAATCGTTGAGAAGGGCGGCGCCAACAGATTCGGTACATGGGCTTACTCCTATGGTTACACACAGTCTGCTGCACTCGGACAGCATGCAATCAACTGCATCAAGGGCGAAAGCGAGCCTAACAATCTTAACGACCTCTGGAAGGCATACAACAAGTTCACACCGGGTGCAAAGTGGAACGGTTCCTTCTACACCAACGCTTCCACAGGCGTCAGGAGCAAGAATGCAGTCCTCATCTACCAGGATACTTACATCATGGGCGGCAAGGGCTTCATGGGCAACGCTGACGTTGAAGTTCCCGAGAAGTACTTCACAATCAAATAGTTTTCTTCAGGAAATACTGTTAATCCGGAGAGGAAACTCTCCGGTTTGATGTTCTTGGACATGAAAGTGTCCCAGAACATGAGACCAAATCGATAAGAGGTGAAGGCCTATGAGTGACGCTTCCTTACTGCTTGAAGCGCGAAACATAAAAAAAGATTTCTTCGGCAACGTCGTCCTTAAGGACGTTAACTTCACACTTGCAAAGGGCCAGATTCTGGGCCTTGTCGGTGAGAACGGTGCCGGAAAGAGCACGCTCATGAAGATCCTGTTCGGCATGAACGAGATTTCCGAAACGGGCGGCTATGGTGGACAGATTTTCCTTGAAGGCAGGGAAGTCAGATTCCAGACTCCTTTCGATGCACTAGCCGCAGGTATCGGCATGGTACATCAGGAGTTCTCACTCCTCCCAGATTTCACCGCTGCGGAGAACATAGTCCTTAACAGGGAAAGCGAAAAGTACAATGTGCTTTCTGAAGTGTTCGGTAAAAGAATGAACACTCTTGACCGTAAGGATATGGCAAGGCGTGCAATTGAAGCGATAAACAGACTTGGAGTGCAGCTCAGTGAGGAGATGCTGGTAAGTGAAATGCCTGTAGGCCACAAACAGTTCACTGAGATTTCCCGTGAGCTTTCCAGGGAGAACATGAAACTCCTGATTCTGGATGAACCGACTGCCGTACTTACCGAAAAGGAAGCTGAAACACTGCTTTCCACAATGAAGAAACTTGCCAGGGCCGGAATATCAATAATCTTCATCACACACCGTCTCCAGGAGATAATGGATGTATGTGACAAGATTCTCGTCATGAGGGACGGCTGCATAATTTCCGAACTGATGACTGAAGAGACCAGTGTACGTGAGATCACGAAGGCAATGGTCGGACGTGAAGTCAAAAACGCATCCGTCAGATCTGCTTCAAAGTCTTCGGGTGAGGAGATCATGAGCATAAAGAATCTCTGGGTAAACATGCCGGGTGAAATCGTCAGGGATGTCTGCCTTTCAGTCAGAAAGGGTGAAATACTCGGTATCGGCGGTCTTGCAGGACAGGGTAAACTCGGAATTCCAAACGGTATCATGGGACTTTATCAGGCTGGCGGTGAAGTAATCTTCAAGGGAGAATCCGTTAAACTCAATGATCCTGCCGGATGTCTCAGAAAGGGCCTTGCCTTTGTATCTGAAGACAGAAGGGGAGTAGGACTCCTGCTTGATGAGTCCCTCGAGTGGAATGTTTCTTTCACTGCCATGCAGAGTCAGGACAAATACCTGAAGAAGTACCTTGGCGGACTGATAAAGTGGAGGGATCAGAAGGCGATTGAGGATGTCACGGAGAAGTACATCGAGGAACTTCAGATAAGATGCACGGGAACAAAGCAGAAGGCAAAGGAACTTTCAGGCGGAAACCAGCAGAAGATCTGTCTTGCAAAGGCTTTCGCGCTTGAACCGGAACTTCTCATCGTAAGTGAACCTACAAGAGGTATCGATGTTGGCGCAAAAGCGCTCGTCCTTGATGCGCTCAGAAAGTATAACAGTGAAGCGGGAACGACCATCATCATGGTGTCTTCCGAGCTCGAAGAGCTGAGGATGACATGTGACCGCATTGCCATAATCACGGACGGCAGGGTCGCGGGCATTCTGCCTGCATCAGAGTCAAGTGAGGAATTCGGACTTCTCATGGTCGGTGCTCATGAGATGGTTGGAGGAAAAAAATAATGGCGGCAAAGGAAAAGATAAGGGAATTCATCAATTCCTTCGGCTGGCCCAGACTGATAATCGCAGGATTCCTTATCCTGCTGTTCGTGGTTGCTCCGGTCGGAGGGGTCAGCATAACACAGAGTATTTCGGATGTGCTTGCACGCTTCGGACAGAACAGTATCATGGTTCTTGCCATGGTCCCGATGATTCACTCCGGGTGCGGACTTAACTTCGGTCTGCCTGTTGGTATCATAGCAGGCCTGCTCGGAGGCACTCTTTCAATGCAGTTCGGTTTCACCGGCCCCATGAGCTTCGTGATGGCAGTACTGATTGCAACATTCTTCGGAATCATTTTCGGCTGGGCATACGGCACGCTGCTCAACAAAGTCAAGGGCGGCGAAATGATGATCGCAACCTATGTCGGTTATGCAATCGTGTCATTCATGTGCATGATGTGGCTCCTGTTACCATACAGCAATCCCCAGATGGTATGGGGATACAAGGGAAGGGGACTCAGGACAACCATTTCAACAGAAGGTTATTATCTTCATATCCTTTCTGATTTCCTCCAGATCAAGATCGGTAATCTCGTGATTCCCACAGGTTCCCTCCTGTTCTTTGCATTCTTCGCTTTCCTGATCTGGGCTTTCCTTCACACGAAGAAGGGAACCGCGATGACTGCAGTAGGATCGAATCCCGTATTCGCAAGGGCCTCAGGAATCAACGTGAACAGTACGAGAACTCTTTCTGTAATCATGTCCACTGTCCTCGGAGCAATCGGAATTCTGGCATATCAGCAGTCATTCGGTTTCATACAGCTTTATATGGGACCGTTCTACATGGCACTTCCCGCAGTATCCGCAATCCTGATCGGAGGAGCCTCAGTCAACAAGGCTACGATTTCAAACGTCATCATAGGAACCCTGCTCTATCAGGGCATCGTTACCATGACACCTTCAGTCATGAACTCAATCGTCCACACCGACATGAGTGAAGTAATCAGGATCATCGTTTCCAACGGTATGATTCTGTACGCCCTCACAAGAAAGACGGAGGCAGCGAAATGAACAGCTCACTGAAAAAAAATGTAAGCATAAAGACATTCGTACTGGACAACCTTGTTCCGATCATATTCATCGTGATCGGAATTATCGGAATCATCTATTCAGGTTTCTCTTTCAGCGCAATCGCGAATGAGATGATGACGAGACTTGCCAGAAACAGCTTCCTCGTTATTTCCCTCCTTATCCCCATCATGGCAGGCATGGGACTCAATTTCGGTATGACATTGGGTGCAATGGCCGGTCAGATAGGTCTCATCTTCATTACTGAGTGGGGGGTCGTGGGAATTCCGGGCATGATACTTGCCGCAATCATATCCACACCGCTTTCCATCCTTCTCGGCTATGTATGCGGTAAGATCCTCAACATGGCAAAGGGCAGGGAGATGGTCACAAGCTACATAATCGGATTCTTCGTAAACGGTGTGTACCAGCTGATCGTACTCTTCCTCATGGGTGTTGTCATACCTATTAAGAGTGACATCCTCCTTCCAAGGGGATATGGGATCAGAAATACAGTAAACCTTATCGGTATCAGGAAATGCCTTGACAACCTCATACCACTGAAGATAGCTGGCGTAAACATTCCCCTCGCCACGTTCCTGGTGATCTTCGCGCTCTGTCTCTTCATTATCTGGTTCAGAAAAACCAAGCTCGGACAGGACATGAGAGCTGTCAGCCAGGACATGGAAGTTGCAAGATCAAGCGGCATTAAGGTTGAGGAAACAAGAATAATGTCCATCATCCTTTCAACCGTTCTTGCAGGCTACGGCATGATAATCTACCTCCAGAACATGGGAACCCTGAACACCTACAACAGCCATAATCAGATCGGTATGTTCTCCGCTGCCGCTCTTCTCGTCGGTGGTGCATCAGTCTCGAAGGCAAACATCAAGAACGTGTTCCTCGGTGTCATTCTTTTCCACCTCATGTTCTATGTTTCACCGTATGCAGGCAAAAACCTCATAGGAGAGGCTCAGCTTGGAGAGTACTTCAGGGTATTCATTTCCTACGGCGTCATCACACTCTCCCTCGTGCTTTACGAACTTAAGAAGAAGAGGGAAAAGGAAGAATCAGGAAAGAAGCTTGCAATGATGCAGAAGGAGGATGACAAATAAGATGAATCTCAGAAAACCCGACAGAACCTTCTGGATACGTTTTGCAGCAATCATCGCCGTAATCCTGGTGGCAGTGCTGATGTACGTCATCGGAAAGCAGCATAACGTTTACATCGACAATAAGGATCAGGGAAGCTACAAAGCTTTCAGTTTCTGTGAAGTAACAATGGACAAGCAGGATTCACTCCAGCTTGCAAAGAGGGACAGGGATGTCTTCACAGTGGTTAATCAGGGACATAAATTAACCGTAGAGGCAAATGGTCAGACAAAGACCGTGAAACTCAGCATTCCCCTTCAGATGAAGAACATCCTCATCAACATTCCTGCATTCATGGCGGATGCACCCCAAAGCGAGTGGATGAGCGAATTCATAATAGAAACCGTATCACCCGCTGCCGGAGACGAAACGATCGTAACGGACGATACGGCGGCATTCTTTGAGTGATCATAAGGGGTACCTGAAAGGGTACCTCTTTTGTGTTTGCCCTGTAAGGCTTTTTTTATTATAATCCTCATATGCTTAAGTTAGCTCCATCAATACTTTCATGCAGCTTTGCAAATGTTAAAAAGGCCGTTGACGAGGTTGATTCGCTTGGTCTTGAGTACCTCCACCTTGATGTGATGGACGGCTCCTTCGTTCCCGAGATCACATTCGGGGCCAAACTGGTCAGGGATATCAGGAGATACAGTGACATCACGTTTGACTGCCACCTCATGACAGTGCGTCCTGAAGACAAAATCAAAGCATTCATAGATGCAGGCGCGGACATCATAACGATCCATCAGGAAGCAACCGTGCATCTTCACAGGGTTATGCAGGAAATAAAAAACGCAGGAGTAAAGTGCGGTATATCAATCGTACCTTCCACTCCGGTTTCCGCAATCACGCCGCTCCTTGAAATGGCTGACCTTGTTCTTGTCATGACCGTAAACCCGGGATACGGCGGACAGAAACTGATCCAGTCATGCCTTGACAAGGTAGTGGAACTCAAGGACATCAGGGAAAAGGAAGATTATTCATATCTCATAAGCGTTGACGGAGGTGTCAGCCTGTCAACCATTCAGGATGTCGCCACGGCAGGTGCCGACATTGCAGTTACGGGATCTGCCTTTTTCAGCGCGGAGGACAGGGAAGCCTTTGTCAATGAGATGAACAGGCTTATCGGAGAGTGCATGTG
>JBJEWN010000377.1:0-2051 GCA_051885075.1 Bullifex sp. | reverse complement strand
TTACATGCTCCGATCTGAAGATCCCTCTTCCCAATAGGCCCATAGAGGAGGCTATTGCTGTTTGATTAAAGAAATTACTGCTTACAGCCTACCCACATCTATGCCGGAAGAGCCAAAAAAAAGTGTGTCATAAGATTAAATCAAAAGCACTTTCTTTCCAGATTATTTTGTATTCACAGAAAAACATTTAAGCATGGGGAAACAGGATGCACCTGTCATGTATAATCGTGCCAGCTTCCCCGGATGTAGTAATCAAGCTTGAGGAATGAGAATATGAATGAGAAGGAATTGTCAAACCAGTTGTATGAGGCTCCAAGCTCGAATGCCCTTTCCCTACGCCCATGAATCGGAGTACCGATGGTAATCGGGGTAATGGTCAGAAACACTCCTGAAGGAAGGAAACTTCCCTTTGCCTGCGATACTATGATGCCTGTATTGACAAGTGTGTTTATGCTGCTTCCAGCAACACGGCTTCCGGTTGACCTTTCACCCATGACCGCATAGCTCAGTCCCAGCTGAAGCTCATTCACGCTGAAAGGATCCGGTGTGATCTCACTGACACCTCCGAGTGTCAATTCCAGTCTCCTGGTAAGTCCGAGTGTGGCTCCGTAATAGAGACTAAGTGTATTGTTCTTCTTATAGTCGGTATAGTGGCCGAAACCGAGAGATATATCAAAAGTATCACCTGCAAGCAGGGGAACACACAGTACGGCAAGAATCATTATGGCAATTGTCTTTTTCATTATTCCTCCCATCACAGCAGTACACTCATGTGAAACAGCTCCACGCCCCAGCCCGCATAGGCAAAAGACTTATCGAAGTAAACGAACGGTGAGATAAAGTCGTAGACATACTGACTGTCATATATGTGCACTGCATCAAGTGAGAACTTCCAGTAAAGCTCCGCTGACCTTGACAGCATCACTCCGGCAGAGATTCCCGGTGCGTAAGCCATGCTGTTTATGAACATGAAAGAAAACGGATGGCTGGAGAACATGAAAGGATGAAGGGAAAGTGAAAATGATGCACTATTGAGGCCGAAAGAGCCGCTTTCATTGCAGCCTAAACCGATGTCAGCATCCAGAAATACTTTTCTTGACCGTGTCAGGTCTGCCTTGAGGGTAAGGTCCACGCTGGCGCTTCTTACATCCCCGCTGGTTCCGATTGTTCCTACCCCGTACCCAAGGGAGAAGGCATGGAGCGAGAAAACTGAAAGAATCAGTATAAACGTGAGTATTGCTTTTCTCATTTTCAGCCTCCGTAATATGAGAAGAGATAGTTGAAGAAGTTACCCTTCTCCTTCTTCAGGCGCATTGCCTCATCAAGGGTGAGAAGGTACATGTCACTGCTTATGTCCTCAACCTGTCTTAAGGACTTTTCAGCAAACTCCTCACTGTCGATCGCAAGCGCGATCTCAAATGATGATTTCATCGAGCGGTAGTTGAAGTTCGATGAGCCTATAACGGTCCACTTCCGGTCTGCGACCATGAGTTTCTGGTGTAAAAGCGCATTACCAGCTTCCCTTCCCGAGTATTCGAACCACACTTCAAAGCCTGCATCCACAAGCCGCCAGTAATCCCAGTAGAGAGCCTTCTGGACATAGTCCCTGCTGTCGATGGGAAGATACATCTTTACCTTCACACCACGCGCCGCGGCAGCTTTAAGGGATTCAAACATATTGTCGTCGAGAAGCGCCATGTACGGAAGCATCACTATTTCCTCTTCCGCGCTGCTGATTAACGATGCATACATCGCTGACATGGAAGCATCGGTCCCGGGTCCCTGATTGAAGAGATAGCCTGAAAGGGGAAGCTCACCCTCATCCTCATAGGACTTAAGCGAGTTTCTGTCGATCTGGTCAGTCACGCTGATAGTATTCCAGATCGTCACGAATTCATCGGTAAGGCACTTTGCCAGGTTAGCCGATTCAAAGACATACATGCTGTCCTTCTGAAGGTCTATGACATCATCGCTTCCGAGGGAGATGTAGTTCATGTTCATTCCGCCGAGCACGGCAGTCTTTCCATCGGCCACAACAAGTTTCCTGTGGT
>JBJEWN010000376.1:0-2051 GCA_051885075.1 Bullifex sp. | reverse complement strand
TTGTCTTTCATCTGTTATTTCCCCACTTAAAAGTTCAGGGCCGCTTTTGGCAGCCCTGACACCGGATAATCCATTACAGGAAACCGGTTATTTTGTCCAGAAATCGCTGAGGATCTTGATCGTGTCTTCAACGGAAGTCTTTCCGAGGAGCATGTTCTGCATAGCGTTCATGTGAACAGTGCCGTACTCGGTGAAACGGGGATCAGCAAGCGGGAACTTGACGTAGACCGTGTCCTCGCCTCCGATTGCATCGGACCATGCCTTGTAGATACCCATGCTGAACATATCGGAGATCTCATATGCGCCCTTGTTGACGGGAAGTGCACCGTAGAACTCACAGATTCTTGCATTGACTTCAGCGGATACCATGTACTGGATGAACTTGAAAGCTTCTGCGGGATGCTTGGAATTTGCTGCAACTGCAAGACCTGCGAAACCATAGTCGAGGTATCTCTTGCCGGAAGCTCCGACGGGAACGGGGATGACTGTGTACTGAGACTCGTCAAGAGCATCCTTTACGCTTCCGACTGCATCGGGATCCTGGAAGAGGAACGGAGTCGTGCCGCTGATGAAGCCGTTGATCTGCTCAGCATAGCCCCAGTTTACAGCGTCTGCGGGAGAGCTCTTCTGGAAGAGGTTCAGGTAGTCGTACATAGCCTTCTTACCACCCTCTGTGTTCATGTAGAATGTGCCGTCCTTTGTGAAGTAGAGGTTGTCTTCATTAATGTCGGCAACTTCAGGGAGCATCATGATATCAGTGGTCTTACAGGGAGTTCCCTTACCTCTGATTGCGAGTGAGAACTGGCCCTTTGCGGGATCTGCAACTGCTTCACATGCTGCATAGAACTCATCGAGAGTCTTCGGGAGAGCGATTCCCTTCTCTGCGAGGATATCGGTTCTGACCATGAGGCCCTTGATGTAAAGGTACTGAGGAATGAAGTAGGTTGTGTCACCCATGGATGCACCTGCAAGGAGAGCTGCTTCAACGAGCTGATCCTTTGCACCCCATGACTCAACTTCAGCTCCGATGTCCTTCAGGAGACCTGCGTTGATGAGTGTTGCGACTGAGTTATCGCGGATTTCACAGATATCGACATCCTGTCCGGCCTGGAGCATGGAAGCGAGCTTTGTCTCAGCCTGTTCATAGGGAGGAGAAACAAGTTCGATCTCGATATTGGGGTTTTCAGCCTCGAAAGCTGCAATTGCTTCCTCAAGAACGAGTGTTCTTTCCGGTGAAGTCATGACTTCAACGAATGTAAGTGTGACCTTGTCGCTCTTTTCACTTGCGCCCTGTGCGAAGAGAGATGTCACGATAAGTGCTGTGATCATCAGAACAGCAATGAATTTTTTCATAGTGTTTCCTCCGAAGTTAGTGTAGGATAATACGGATTATAATAGCACCACCCCCGGAATAACAGTTTTTTTTCACTTTTTTTTCACCTTTTTTTCTCTTTATTTAAGTTCATTATGTATCTCAATGCAGAATGGCAGTATTTTCAGCATCCTTTCATCATCCCTCCCGGGATGTGAAGCAGTGAAGTACTGAGTGAAGTATAGTGAAGTAATACTTCACTCTGCTTCACTAATTAGGTATTTTGTTTTATACTTTCCATGGAGGAAAGTATGTATCTTGAAGAGCTGGTACCCGGGATTAACATTGAAGACAGGAAAACAGAATTCAAAAGACTGCTTGAGGAAGGCAAAAGCGAAGACAGCGGCAAAGCAAAGGAACTTGGATGGCTGAAAACCATTGCAGCTTTTGCGAACACGGAGGGTGGAACAATGTATATAGGTGTTGATAACGCCACTCACCGGATAATTTCCATTTCCCATGACACGGCAGACAGGATGATACTCATGGTCCGGCGGCAGATTAAGGAAAAACTGGAACCCCGGATCAAATACGAAATCAGGTACATACCTATCATGGAAACGGCAGAAACACGTTATGTAATAGCCATAACCGTGGAAAGGAGCAGGAGCCTCCCTGTATTTCTGCATTCCGGCGGGCTGATGGGAGTTTTCATCAGATCATTCGGTTCAACAATCCA
>JBJEWN010000375.1:0-2052 GCA_051885075.1 Bullifex sp. | reverse complement strand
GAGGCTGACAACATGCTCTCCTCCGGAGAAGGTCTTATCAGAAACTTCCTCTACGGAAAACAGCTTACGGAGAAGCTGTTTCCGGGATACAGACCTGACACCTACGTCGTACCTGATTCCTTCGGCTACAACGGAAACCTCCCCCAGATAATGAAAGGATGCGGCATCGATTACTTCATCACAAGCAAGCTCAGCTGGAATGACACGAACCACTTTCCGTTTGAGAAGTTCATCTGGCGCGGCATTGACGGAAGCACAGTGAAGGCCTACATGATACCCGGCTCCTACAACGGTGAAAACACACCGTCCTTCATAATGTCGATGTGGGATAAGATCACGAACAAGGATGTGCAGTCATCACAGATCCTCACCATCGGAGAAGGGGACGGTGGCGGCGGCACGACCCGCGATGACATTGAAATACTGAAGCGCCTTAAGGACATACAGGGATGTCCCAGGTCCTCATGGTCAAAGGTTTCCGATTCCCTCAGAAAAATCTTCTCTGAAACGGAAGACATTCCGGTTTACGACGGTGAGCTGTACCTTGAGCTTCACAGGGGTACATACACATCCCAGGCCCGCACCAAGCAGGGCTACAGGAGGATGAACGCATCCCTTCACAATGCAGAGTACATGATCGCATCAGCGTGGGCTGAAGGCAGACTGTCAGACAGTGATGCTGAAAAACTCAATGATGAAGTAAGGGAACTCTGGAAACAGACAGTGGTCTATCAGTTCCACGACATCCTCCCGGGTTCCTCCGTACATCCAGTCTATGAGGAAACGGAAGCGTTCTTTGAAAGAGCACTGAAGAGACTTGATGAGATCATAAGGATGCTTGCAGGAGAAGGGGACGAAGCACTTAACCTCTCTCCGTTCACTCAGGATGGTATTCCGGCATACTCATCAGGAACAAAGAACAGTCCATCAGTAAACTGGGGTGAAGTGAAGATCAAACCTGACGGTACGATCTCATCACTTAAGTTTAAGGGAAGGGAAGTCGTTGCAGATACTTTCAACACTCTCCTCATCGGAGAGGATGTACCGTGTGCCTGGGATGCCTGGGATATCGAGAAGGACACTGTCGATAACCTGAAGCCCGCTCTTTCACGAAACGGGAAAATAGGTAAGGCATCATCAATAAAACAGAACCTCATCATCCACAGGGATAAAGCCCGGATCGACTTCGTCACCGAGATCGACTGGCATGAGGACCATCAGCTGTTAAAAGCTTCATTTGACACAGCCATCAGATGTCAGAACGCAGTATATGATATTCCCTTCGGTTTTATTTCCAGAAGTACCGGAAACAGCAACTCCATAGAGGAAGCACAGTTTGAAGTGCCTGCTCAGAAGTTCGTCGCACTCGCAGACGAAAAACTGACGGTTGCTCTTCTTTCTGACAGCAAATATGGTTACAGTGCCAAAAACGGAACACTCACTGTTTCCCTCTTAAAAAGCGCAAAGGCACCCGATGCCACAGCGGATATGGGAAAACACACTTTCACATACTCCATCTTCGTCACTGATGGGGGAATAGGGGATGTAATCAGGGAAGCGGAAGCACTCAACAACCCATGCGTTGAAAATACCGGAAAATTAACTCCGCTCATAACCGTGAGCGAAGGACTCTCACTTGAGACAGTGAAGATCTCGGAGCGCGGAGGGGACATCATATTCCGTGTCAGGGAATACCTCGGCATCCCTCAGGAAGGAACCATTACCTTCTCTGATGTACTCGATCAGTCAACCCTGACCGAGTGCATGATGACTGAGGAGAACTACGGAAAACCGACCTTCTCATTCCATCCGTTTGAAATCAGGACTTACCGGATCGAAAAGAGATAAATGGCTGATGGGCTGCAATTTTGCAGCCCATCCTTATCCACTGACAAGAAGCTTCTTCACTTCCTCCCAGGAGGAAACTGTTTCAAACATAGCTGAATAAGCAGTGTTGACGGGACTTCTGAACATCACAACCCTGATACCGGCATCCTGCACTGCTTTCAGGTTTGAAACATTGTCGTCGATGAAGAAATCCACATCCTCTGC
>JBJEWN010000374.1:0-2055 GCA_051885075.1 Bullifex sp. | reverse complement strand
CGTGGTTTACGGCGGAGGTCTCAAAAAGGACAATGCCGCGATGCTTGCAACCATAGCTGAAATTGACGGCGGTCTTATCGCGCTCACCCGATTCACAGGTGAGATAGGGTTCTACCCCGATGAATATCTCGAGATAATCAGACTGTATCTCGGAAAGTGAGGAGAAAGATATGAAACTTGATTTTGAATACGGTCACGGCACAATGAGTGCGAACCTTCCTGATGACACCGATGTGTTCATTCCCGGTGTAACGGTCGCCGATCCACCATGCATCCCTGAGGAAAAGCTTGAGGAGGAAACGCTTAAGAGTCTCAGAAACCCGATCGGAATGCCTCCCCTCAGCGAGCTTGCCCACAAGGGAAGCAAGGTCACCATCGTCTTTCCCGACAGGGTTAAGGGCGGTGAACAGGCAACGAGCCACAGGAAGATCTCGATAAAACTCATCCTGCAGGAGCTTTATGCAGCCGGAGTTGAAAAGAAGGACATACTCTTAATCTGTTCAAACGGCCTTCACAGGAAGAACACCGTTCTCGAGATCAGGGGAGTGCTCGGTGATGAGCTTTTCAATGAGTTCTATCCTTCCGGTCAGATCATGAACCATGACAGTGAGGACTATGACCACCTTGTGGATCTCGGAACCACCCGCCGCGGGGATCCCGTTCTCATGAACAAGTATGTGTATGACAGTGATGTCGCGATTCTCATCGGCCATGTGCAGGGCAATCCCTATGGCGGATACTCCGGCGGATACAAGCACTGTGCAACGGGTATCACCCACTGGAGGAGCATTGCCAGCCACCATGTGCCTGAAGTGATGCACCGCGGTGACTTCACTCCTGTTTCCGGGCATTCACTCATGAGAACCAAGTTCGATGAGATCGGCATGCACATGGAAGAGAAGATGGGCAAGAAGTTCTTCTGCTGTGACGCGGTACTCGATTCAAAGAGCCGCCAGATCTCTGTCTGGTCAGGTTATGCAAAGGAGATGATGCCTTTAAGCTGGGTCGATGCCGATAAGAGGACATATGTTCCGTTTGCTGAGAAGAAGTATGACATCATGGTATTCGGCATGCCCCAGTTCTTCCACTACGGTGACGGCATGGGCACAAACCCCATCATGATGATGCAGGCTCTTTCCGCTCAGGTCATCAGGCATAAGAGGGTCATGAGCGATAACTGCGTGATAATCTGCTCCTCCTTATGCAACGGATTCATGAATGAAGACCTCTGGCCGTACCTTCCCCAGATGATGGAGGACTTCAAGCACGACCACATGGATACACTTCCCGACATGAACAGGCTCGGTGAATACTATGCAACCAATGAGGAGTACATCAGGAAGTACCGCTACAGGAATGCATTCCATCCCTTCCACGGTTTCTCGATGATAAGCTGTGCACACATTGCAGAGATGAACACAAGTGCGATCTACATCGTCGGCGCTCAGGATCCCGGATATGCAAGGATGATGGGACTGAAGACCAGAAAGACGTTTGAGGAAGCACTTGAGGATGCAAAGAGGAAGTTCACGGGACCCAATCCCCACATCCTGGCACTCCCTCTCACATTCAAGACCACTGCAGTCCACCTGTGCATGAAGGACGAACCTTACAAAGGCTGAACATCAGATACAGAGTCTCCCCCGGTTACGCTGAGGGAGACTTTTTTATCGTGAACCTTCACTTACTGTTCCTGAGTTTTACTTTATTCAGCCTGCCGTTCAGTTTTAAGAGTTCGTCTTTCGTGAATGTAAGTCCGATGGTACCTGCCATCGAGGATGCCCTCAGCGGTGTGAACGATCCTATCATCTTCATTATCTGTGGATTCTTCGCCATACCTGATGCAGGATTACCGTCATCCTTCTTCTTTTTGATTCCTCTGAGTTTGGATGCGATGAAAAACATGAGGACGAGTTTTCCATGAAGCGTGGCCATGATGTCACTTATCTTTGTATTGAGTGAACAGTACCCATCCTTTTCAGTAATGTCGAACCAGTTGCGCACCGCACCCTTTTCGCGGAGGCGGTAAGCCTCATTGAAGGTATCAACCTTTCT
>JBJEWN010000373.1:0-2061 GCA_051885075.1 Bullifex sp. | reverse complement strand
GAGGGGCAACGGCGGCGGGTACAATGCAGACAGGGAGATTCTCTTCGGCGACATGTTCAGGGAACCTCATCTGATCGGATACCAGAAGAACAAAACAGGAGCGGGAAGACTCGATCTCACACAGGAGTTTCCGCTGTACATCTATCCTGAAGCGGATTTCTTCGGAAATGAGTTCTCAGACATCGCCTCAAAGCCTGTAGTCGTAATTACAAATACGGCAACCGCATCCAATGGTGAAATAACGGTGTTAATGGTTAATTCCTTACCCAACGGCGGTCAGACAGGAGGCGTAACCATAGGGGCAAACGGAACACTGGCAGGTGACATTCTTACGTTCAATTCAGGGAAGTTCAGTGTCGGAAAGTACATAACATCCGTCTATACCCCATATGGAAACATCAGGGACACAAATCATGTCTCTTACGAAGGCAAAGGCCTTATTCCCGATGAAGGCTATGAAGCTGAATTTGACCAGGATGCTTTCTTTGCAGGAACGGATTCAAGACTCGGCAAGGCCTTCCTGTGGATCAAAGACCATAGATAGAAAACGTATACTCCGGAAGGTTCTTCCGGAGTATCACCCTCAGTGGAAATATATTTTAACATCAGGATCGGATGGAAGTTCCATTACGATCCTGCCTGCATCCTTTATCGGTTTTTCACCGCTCATCTAATCATCACGGGCAAGATCGGAGAGGATGAACCCATAAGGATGCAGGTGAACTGCCGCGTAATCATCACTTTTTATGATTTCAGAGTAAGGGAAAGGCATTACGGAAGACTCACATATGACTTCCCCCTGAGAGAATCTGATATTCATAAGGTCAATTGCCGGTGCCGTGACGGTAATTCCCCCGACATTGAATTCAACTTCCTTATTAAGTGACATGTATCCTTTATCAGCATCTTCCTTTGATGTGTGAATGCATACCTGATAAAAAGCAGCGGCAGCATCCTCAAACGAAAGATCGCCTCCATCCCTATTCTTCAGTCCGAGAATCCTGAATGCGTTATTGATGGCATCCTTGCCCGTCCCCGGAGTATCATGAGAGGTTAATGCGGCAAGCAGACCGGCTCCCCCATGGTTTCTCAGCAGATAAGCACCGAAAGCATAGTTCACGGAATATGATGCCTGATTCTTAACAGGATCATCATTATTCCAGTATGTGACACCGAAGTTGGTGAACATCATGAACGACTCAAGCTTTGATATCGCCGTGAATTCTGTCTTCAGGTTCAGATAGCCGGAGAAGTTATCCTCCGCAAGCTGGGAAAGCATCTCATTATACCAGTCAGGTGTACCCGGCTTCTTCGGGTTACAATATTTCAGATATCCCCAAAACTAATTTTTTGGTTCCGAATTAAAGGTGTTCAGCAATGATATGCAGTGTGGGATCAGGTATAAAGCACTGTACAGCAACAATATTTACCATGACAGAAAGCGTTATGGGTTCAGTTATCAATCAGTCACGACCTTTTCAGGTGTCATCAGCATGTAGGTTCTCCTCACGTTTTCAATCACTTTGAAAGAAAATGATCAGGATTTCAGGAAACAGACCATCTGCTATGTCTTTAAACCGCAGCTATAAAAAAAGCCCTGAAACATGGCCTCTGGGTTGGCGTAATGGTCATAAGTGGCACGGGCACTTGATCCATCCTTCCGGGTGGATTTTTTTGATGAGGAACAGTACACTCCATTCAGCCCGCTTCAGATACCAAGGCTTTCAGAAAACCGTGATACTCTAATACTCGTCATTTACCAGGCAGCCTCACATCGGACAATTGTTCATTCTGGCCCATCGGATTACATTATCCAATCTTTGCTGATAGCCCTTTCCCTTACTCTTCAGCCATTCAAGGTTATCAACAGAAATAGAAGTGTAGATTTTCTGTTTTGGAACTTTCACTGCATAGAAGAAGCTGGCAGCCGAGAAATCGACTTCCGGAATATCTTCCGTATCAATTTCCTCATCCTTCATTGATTTCAGTTTTTCAATTTCCTTTTCCTGCTCTTCTGTCAGAGGAGGAAAATCAATCTGTTTGTAAACTCTTTCTGTGTCT
>JBJEWN010000372.1:0-8361 GCA_051885075.1 Bullifex sp. | reverse complement strand
AGTGAAACGGAAAACTGTTTTCGAACTCCCTGACACGTGTTATGATAATTTACATAAACCCAAAGGAGTGTCAGAATAAAATGGATAAACGATTAGAGCCCCTATTCACACCATGGAAGATCGGAAAGTGCGAGATTAAGAACAGGATAGTGCTTACCAGCATGGGAGGAACCGATCTTTTCGGCTGGATGGAAAAAAACCATTTTGACAGCGCGGGAGCGGAATTCATAATGAGGGTCGCGAAAAACAACGCAGGACTCGTACTTCCCGGATGCCAGCCGGTGTACAATCCGATGTTCGGCCAGTGGCTTTATAAAAACAAGAAAATGTTCAGGGACCTTAAGGCATGGATGCCTGAATTCCATAAAACAGGAGCAAAACTCTTCATACAGCTGACTGCCGGATTCGGACGGTCCTTCACGATTTCCTCAATGATGGAGATGCTCTATACCAACCCGGTACTGAGAACAGTGTCAAAACCCTTCATGAACCTGGATAAGATCACGGCATCGGCAAGTCCGGCACCGAACCGCTGGTCTGACAAGGTACCTTCCCGCGAGATGACAAGGGAAGAAATCAGGGAAATGGTCGATGCTTTCGTGAAAACCGCCGTTCTTCTGAAGGATGCGGGAGTTGACGGTGTGGAAATCCATGCAGTCCATGAAGGCTACCTTCTTGACCAGTTCACCCTCCCCTACGTCAATAAAAGAACCGACGAGTACGGAGGCTCCTTTGAAAACCGCTACCGCTTTGCCGTCGAAATAGTACAGGGCATAAAGAATGCATGCGGAAAGGACTTTCCCGTCTCACTGCGCTATTCGGTAGTATCAAAGACAAAAGGCATGAGAAAAGGCGCCCTTCCCGGTGAGGATTACACTGAGGCAGGACGTGACATGGCTGAAAGCGAGAAGGCAGTCAGGTATCTCTCAGACGCAGGATATGACATGTTCAACTGCGACAACGGAACGTATGACGCCTGGTACTGGGCTCATCCTCCCATCTACATGCCTGAAAACTGCAACCTTGAGGATGTCGAACACATAAGGAACTTCACTGCGGCACCCGTGGTTGCCGCAGGACGCCTGGATCCCTTTGTCGCCGCGGATGAAATTGCTGCCGGAAGGCTTGACGGTGCAGGCTTTGCAAGGGCATTCCTTGCAGACCAGGAGTGGGTCACGAAGCTTATCAATGATAAGGCTGAAGACATCAGGCCCTGTATCCTCTGTCACAACGGGTGCTTCAACATGTGCCACTATAAGGGAGTACCTAACGATCAGGACCTTGCAGACTCACTTGCCCTTGCCCGCTGTGCGGTAAACCCGGAAACGATGCAGTGGAAGAAACACAGAATCGTAAAGACCGCGAGGCCGAAGAAAGTAATCATCATAGGCGGAGGTATCGGCGGAATGGAAGCGGCCAGGGTTCTGAAACTCAGGGGTCACGAGCCGGTCATATATGAAAAATCGGACAGACTCGGAGGTACATTCATTGCCGCATCCGCAGAATCATACAAAGGAAAACTCAGGGATCTTCTTGCCTGGTATATAAGACAGATGGAAAATCTCAATGTGGAAGTGCATCTGAACAGTGAGATAAAATCCCTTGATGAATTCAGAGGTCTCGACATAATCATGGCAACCGGTGCAAAGCCCAGACGACTTCCCATCCCAGGTATTGAAAAAACCATTGAGGCATGTGAGTACCTTTCAGGTGAAAAGGTCGGTGACAGTGTTGCCGTAATCGGAGGAGGCCTTACCGGCTGTGAGATAGCATATGAACTCTCCCTTGAAGGGAAGCATCCGGTCATAGTCGAAATGAAGGATGATCTTGTCAGTCAGAAGGGAGTGTGCCTTGCAAACTCCTCATATCTCAGGGAATACTTTGAACTTCATAAAGTACCTGTATACCTTGAAACGACTCTTAAGGAAGTCAGGGACGGCTCGATCATCTGTAAACGGAAGGACGCCTCGGAAGTAACGATAAAAACTGACAGTGTCATAATGTCCGCAGGATACATTCCATCCCCGCTTGAAAAAGCCGGCGGCAGGGTAAAGCTTGTAGGCGACTGCATGAAGGTAGGAAACCTCAGAACGGTTATATGGAAGGCATTCGAAACTGCCGCAAAGATCTGATGATTCAGTAAGAGGCCGGATAAACCGGCCTCTCATTTAACTTACGCACGTTCAACCGTAACCGTTCCGTCCTCACTGACACTTATCATGTCGCCGCTTTTCACGAAGGAGAGGAATTCATCCCCAAGGCCGTCCACCGTGGGCATGGAGTGAGAAGTCCAGACATCAGCCAGGATGGCGCCTGCCGCTGCCAGGGAATCTATCGGCTTTGAGAAAAGCAGGCATGCTGCCTGACGCTCCATGCTTGCCGCACAGAAAAGCACAAGGCCACCTGTTGTTGATCCGATCGTCTGGGGCATGCACAGTGCTTTTCCCGCCATGGCCTTTCCGTAAAGGTCGCTGTTGTTCTGGTCTGAACATTTTGCACTTTTATCACCGAACATCAGGGAGTGCTGATAGGAAGCAAGCGTGTTGAATCCGCCGTGGCTCACCAGTGCCTCAGCCTTCACGCTTCCCTTTACAACTGCCCTGCCCTTAAAAACCTTCTTCATTTCCTTCCTCCCGTAATGACATCAAGAAGCTCAGCTTCCTTCATGTACTTTGCACTTGTGTAAGTCCTCAGCTTGTTTGAACATGTCAGGACGGGCATCTTCCCGCACTGAGGATTGTTCATGTACATGAGCGGACAGATTGATGAAATGACGACACCCGCTTTTTCAAGTACCGTGCAGAGCGGATCATTCGAGAACTCCTTCACGACTGCGGGAGCCGCAGTCATGACAGTCGGGATCACAACCTTCTTCCTTCCGTTCTTCTTAAGGTTTTCACTTATTCTTCCGGCCCAGGATTTCAGCTGGGCGGAGGAAAGATGGGGACACCCGATGAATGCAAGCTTTGGATCTGCTTCCGGATCCTTCCAGATCACGGGATAGCTCTTCTCGACACGTTCAAGCTCCGCGTCATCTATGACGTAAGTCTTATAACCGCTCCTGAGAAGGGACCTTCCGCTTTCCACTGCTTCAGGTGTCAGGTTTTCGATGTGGTAAAGACCGACTGCGCCGTTACTTGCAGTTGCAGCCCCGAAATCCTTGAAATATGCCTTTGCATCATCGTCAAGGACAGGGATCCATTTATCCAGTCCCGTAACGAAAGGAACGTCCTCCATGACCTTCATTCCGATCGCTGAGCCAAGCAGCTGGGCTTCAGGCTTTTTCGTGGTTTTTACCTCAACCAGCCAGTCAGCCTTTCTGCCTTCATCGGTTAAAAGACCGAAGTAAGGCACACAGCCGACAATTGAACCGAAAAGGTCAAAGATGCCGCTGTTCCTGTTGCACCTGGCACCGAGCACGCTGTTGGCATAAACCACCGCTGAGCTTTCCGCCCAGGACAGTATGTCACCTTTCCCAGGCACATTTCCTACTTCATTCATGTAGCAGGTACAGGTATATCCGTCATCACCGATGATTCCGAGCTTTTTGAGCTGCCCGTCATAATCCTTCTGTTTTGAGTACATGACACGGAAGAAGATTTCCTGAATCAGGTTCTTCGGCACTTTGGGATCAAGTGGCTTCGGGTCCACGGTAAACTTCTGTCCCGATACCGCTCCTGATGCGATGATCTCATCCATCAGGGCATAAACAGGTTTCATGACTGAAAGTCCGAAGCTCGTGACAAGGTGACCGTACTCTCCCGTGATGTCAGCCATGCGTTCGGAACCGAAGGTCTCACCGTACATGACCAGCGTCTTCATGATCTTTGCCTTGACTTCACCTTCACGCCCGTCGTAAATGGCCTGCTGTCTGGCTGTGAGCTGCATATTGTCTCTCCTTAACCTTCACTGACAAAATCTGTAAAAATGTCAGAAAAGATATTTTCATTATATACCTATCCTGAATATTGTCCATAGAAAGAAATACACTTATTCTCAGTAAAATGGAAAGCGAAAGACTTATATTACGGCACTGGACGGAATCTGATGCCCATGCACTTTATGAAATTGCCAGGGATCCTCTTGTGGGACCTCCATGCGGATGGCCCGTGCATGAATCAGTGGATGATTCACTGAAGGTTATAAAAACCATACTGACCGGCAATCCTGAGGAAGACACATATGCTATCATAAGGAAAACAGACAAAGCGGTAATGGGTAACGTCTCCCTCCACAGGGATACGCTCAGGAAGAACGACAGGATCATGGCGCTTGGCTATTACCTCGGAACGCCTTACCGCCATATGGGTTACATGCACGAAGCGTGCATGCGCATGATAGAATACGGTTTTGAGGAACTTGGGCTCGATGCAGTAAGCGTGGAGCACTTTTCATTCAACCAGGAGAGCAGGAAGGTAATTGAAAAACTCGGTTTCACCCATACCGGACACATTCAACACTACGGCACATCGCCGGACGGGAAGGAAATCGATCTCATGATATATATTCTGGAAAAGGATGATTTTTTCCATTCCAAGTGATATATTCCTCACTCATGAACAGAAAAACGGCAACTTTACTGCTTCTTCTCACAGCCCTTATCTGGGGGTGTTCGTTTGTGGCCCAGGATGTATCGAGTGATTTCCTGGGACCATTCACCTTCAATTTCACGCGTTTCTTCATCGGCTCAGCAGTCCTCATCCCCTTCGTCATCAGAAACAGGAAGGGAAGGAAGATAAGTGCAGAGGATGATAAAAGATGCGTTCTCGCGGGAATGTGCTGCGGCACGGCCCTTGCGGCTGCATCTGTCGTCCAGCAGATCGGTGTTCAGTATTCAGGTGCAGGCAAGGGTGGCTTCATCACATCACTTTACAACATCTTCGTTCCGATCATCCTTCTGCTGATGGGCAGGAAGGTAAATAAGAAAATATTTTTATATGCCATCATGGCAGTGGCAGGCATGTACCTTCTGTGCATAGGGGACACATTCAGGATCGAAAAGGGAGACCTGTACCTGCTTCTCTGCGCGCTTGCATTCGCAGTCCACATCATCGTGATCGACCGCTTTACTGACGTTGACGGCATAACGCTCTCATGTCTTCAGTTCTTCACAAGCGGCATCATCTGCCTTTCGGGGGCGCTTCTGACCGAGACCATCAGGTTTGACCTCATCATGAAAGCCGCCGTTCCCGTCCTCTATGCAGGTGTCTTCTCATGCGGAATCGCATACACGCTTCAGGTTGTGGCACAGAAGTACATCCACCCTACAGTCGCGACACTTGTGCTTTCCCTTGAAAGCGTCTTCAGCGTTCTTGCCGCCTGGGTCATCCTCGGGGACACACTGAGTGCAAAGGAACTCATCGGGTGCGCGGTCGTCTTTGCAGCAGTGCTTCTTGCCCAGCTTCCTCAGAAGAACACGTAGGTCTTTCCCATACCGCCGTCCTCAGGGGCGGCAAAGCGGTAATCCTTAACATCCTTCTGCTTTTTCAGGTACTCATGGATGCCCCTGGACAGGATTCCGTCCCCGTAACCATGGATTATGGCAAAGGATGAGAGTGAGTGGACAAGACATCCTTCAATCTGTGTATCAAGGAGTTCCAGCGTTTCCTTAAGGGTTTTTCCCCTTACATCCAGTACGGCATGGGGTTTCACGGCTGAGATCCTGTATGAGGAAGACGCCTTCACATCCTCCCTGGGGGCAGGTTTAAGATCCTTCTTTGACAGTGTCATCTTCATTGCACCCACTGAAACAAGATACCTTCCCTTACCTTCATCGCGCAGGATCACACCGCGTCTGTCATAGGCACCGCAGAACACATCATCACCCACGCTGTATACCGTGTCTATTCTCTTAAGTTCCTCTTCCTCAAGTCTGTCGTTTTCCTTTTTCAGTTCTTCTGACCTGTCAGACACCTTCTGAAGGAATGCCTTGACGTTTTTTGTCTTTTCCTTTGTGAGTTTTCCCGTGGAAACATCATGAACCAGCTTTTCAAGCTCTTTCCTGGATTCACTGAGGAATGCATTGACATCACCGGCACCTTCCTTCTGAAGACGCTTCATCATTTCGTCATACTCTGCAGCCTTTTTCTCAGCTTCCCTTTCCCTTGCCGCGAGTGTCCTCTTTTCCAGTTCCAGCTGTGTGATCTTCCGGTCAAGTGCCCTGTTCCTTCCGGCCAGTTCATTCATGAGCTTCGTGACATTTGCACCCGTTTTGAGAAAACCGCGTGCCGCACTAATCACATCCTTCGGGAGTCCCATCCGCTTTGCGGTCTCTATTGCATGGCTTTCACCGGGAAGACCTGATATGATCCTGTATGTGGGTTTTTCCGATCTCTCGTCAAATTCCATGCTGGCATTCATCATCACATCAGATGAATATGCATGCATCTTCACGCTCCCGTAGTGGGAAGTCGTGAACACGGTACTTCCTTTCTCCGAAAGTTTATCCAGAAGGGCGATGGTCAGGGCGGCTCCTTCCTCCGGATCGGTTCCGCTTCCAAGTTCATCAAGAAGTATCAGGCTTTTCCCATCTGCCGATGATGTTATCTTAGCCACATTGGCCATATGATGACTGAAAGTGGAATAGCTGTCGCTGATGGACTGTCCGTCCCCGATATCAGTAAATACTGCCGTAAAGATCGGAAGGACGGAAGCTTCATCACATGGGGCATACCCCATGAACTGATGGAGGAAAACGCATACGGCGGCAGTCTTCATTGAAACGGTCTTGCCTCCTGCGTTGGCACCGGAAAGAACCACTGCCCTGACGCCTTCAGGAAGTGTAAGCGTGATGGGGACCGCACGTTTTCCGAGCAGGGGATGACGTGCCGAGATCAGGGACAGGTGTTCTCCTGAATTAACCCTTCCTGACTGAGTCCTCATCACGAAAAGCGCACATGCATAGTGAAAGTCAAAATCCGCAACATATGTGTCAGCTTTCTTAAGCGTGGATACACGCTCCCTTATCCTTGAGGAAAGGTCAAGGAGTATCTGATGCTTCATCCTTGCGATCTCATCCTCAGCCAGCACCACCTGGTTGTTGAGATCCACAAGCTCGAATGGTTCGATATAGAGGGTTCCGCCTGACTGGGAGGCCCCCTGGATGTAACCGCTCACCTCTCCACGCTTTTCACGCCTGATCGGGAGCACTACCCTTTCGTTCCTGTATACCGCGTTCAGATTCTGCGCAGCATCCTGATGCTCCGAAAGAAAGCCCTGGGAGTAAATCTGTCTCTTCTGACGCGCTTCCTCAGCCTTTCTGTACAGGGGATAAAGGAGCGGATGGGTTTCCTTAACCATACCTTCCTCATCGACTGCTTCAAGAATGTCAGTTCCCAGTTTCTTAAGCTCAGTGTCCATCATCACTTTACCGATGTATGCCTCCAGATGCCTGAGCGCCTGAAGGAATGAACCGCATGCATGGATGACCTTACCATTGAAACATGCGGATCCGCTGTATGTGAAAACACTCTCAAGGGAAACGAAGAAGGAAGTGAATTCACCCTTTTCGGCAACGATGTTCAGAATTGTCGCAATTCTCTCAGCCCTCGCTTCAATAACATCTCTGTCGGAAGTGAAAGCGGAAGGCTGGATCCTTTTTCGCCCGCTTTCCGAAACACTGAAGCGAGCTATCAGGGATAATATTTCATTTATTTCAAGATCACGGATTGTATTGTCGTTCATTGTTTGTTTTTTCTGAATCTGGTTCTGGCCCACTGAGGAGATCGTTCCCTGAGGCTCTCATACATGCGGAGATACGATTCATAACGGTCAAAGTCAATTTCCTCATCTTCCACTGCCTGCTTTACTCCGCATCCCGGCTCATCAGTATGGGTACAGCCACTGTAGGCACACGCATAACGTGAAAATTCCGGAAATGAATCAGACAGAAGGGAAGCATCCTCAAGTGGTACGAGCAGTTCCCTGACACCCGGAGTGTCTATTATCCTTGTGTCCCCTTTTTCCAGCCAGAGTGCATGATTGGTTGTATGCCTTCCCCTCTGGTACTTCTCACATATTTCCCCTGTAACCTGAAGGACCTCAGGTTCCGCAATCAGGTTGACAAGCGTTGATTTTCCGACTCCGGACTGGCCGACGAAGGCCGTAGTCTTACCGCAGAGAAGTGTCTTAAGCTCATCGATGTTCTCACCGGTCACGGCACTTACCGCTATGATCCTATACCCAAGTCTGTGATAAAGTCCCCAGCGTTCGAACTCATACTCCGAGAGATCATAATCACACTTGTTCATTACGATGATGCATTCACATCCTGATGAGCATGCCAGAGCCCTGTCAAGAAAACGGGGACGGAAAGGCGGGGATGCGGCACTTGTCACGATCGCTACCTGGTCCATGTTGGCC
>JBJEWN010000371.1:0-8368 GCA_051885075.1 Bullifex sp. | reverse complement strand
TGAGCGACAGTGTTCCGTTCGACCGGGATACAACCGATATTCCTTATGTAAAATCAGATTTTTCCAGTCTGCATGCTGTTTATAAGGAGAAAACCGGAGAGGAACTGACGGACAGAGCACTTATGTCGATCGGATTCTTTGATGAGAATAACAATCTCAGAAAAGGGGCCATGCTCTTTTCTGATGATTACAAAGGAGAGAGGACGGAAATAACATGCACCAAATGGACAGGGGTCGATAAGGGAGGCGACATCATCCTTGCTCAGAAGAATTTCAGTGGAAACATATTCAGCACGATATCGTCGGCACTCGGATTTATCGAAGCTCATTCGGCAAATGGATTCAGAAAAGAAGACACAGGGAGAACGGAATACATTTCCTATCCAAAGCGCTCCGTCTTTGAAGGTCTGGTCAATGCAGTTGCCCACAGGAATTACTACATGACAGGCACTCAGATTGAAGTGAACATCTTCATCGACAGACTTGAAATCACATCGCCGGGCGCTCTGATGGGATATCCTGAGATCAGGAAGGAAAAAAACATTGCCCGTATCATCCCGCGCCGCAGAAATGAGCTGATATCATCAGTTCTGGTATATTGCCGCTACATGGAAAGCAAGGGCTCAGGCTTTGATAAAATCGAAGCTGATTACAGGGGCAGAGGAGATAAATGGAGCCCATACATTTCATCTGACTCATCCTCATTCACCCTGGTACTTCCTGATCTCTGCTATGCCGGAGGAGTGATCGATGAATCATCAATACCTGAAGTATACACTGAAATGGATACAGGGGGTAAGAATGACAGGAAAATACTTTCCTTCTGCTATTCCGCATCGAAAAGCGCTGCAGAAATAGCAGAATACATAGGAATAAGCCCATCAACCTATTTCAGGAAAAACATCCTCCTGAGGCTGGTCGAAGGCGGATATCTGATCGAAGACAGTTCATCGTCTCCTGCACTATACAGGTCATCGTCTGATAAAGTTCACATTGTGTGAAGTTAGGAGTGAAGTGCAGTGAAGTAATACTTCACTCTGCTTCACTCATTCAGTTACTGCCTGACGAAAGCGGCAACCACCTTAATCTGCCCTCCGCATGACCTTATCCTGTATTTCCTCACAGAGGACGGGATGATGAAGGATTCGGCGTAGTGGACCTCGAACGGAGCAAAGGAACCGTCAGTGCTTTCGATCACGGCCTTTTCACCTTCAGCGAGGTTAAGCTGCTGAACGCTGTCATTCATCTCAACATCGCATGATGATGACGTTGTGTACCTGACAGTCTCAATGAACTCAAGTTCATGAAGGCCCGTGACTTCCTTTCTGAAGTCACCGCTTTCCTCAACTGTATGGATATTGTCCACAAGGTTCTCCATGACCCATCCGGTGGTTCTGTTCCACTGGATGTTCTTCATTCCATGATCGATGTGAATCGGCCTCGGAAGACCGTCCAGTCCTACCCTTCCCCAGTCCCAGAGCTTGAAAGTGAAGATGTACGGAGTTGCACTGATTTCCAGTACCATTGCGTTTTTTCCTGAACAGTGAACAGTACCGGCAGGAATCAGTATGTGATCATGTTTTTTCACGGGTATTCTGTTCACGTACTTTTCAGCATCAAAGACAATTTCACCCTTCTGAGCTGCCCTCAGGTCACGCTCCATCGCGTCTTTATCCACACCTTCCTTCAGCCCGATGTACACGCATGCATCAGCTTCCGCATCGAGGATGTAGTAGCTTTCATCCTGAGTGTAGTGCATGCCGAATGTTTTCTGGATGTACTCCGTAAGCGGATGAACCTGAAGTGAAAGGTTCTGTCCGTCCATCGTATCGAGAAAGTCGAACCTGATCGGGAACTCACGTCCGAATCTGGCAATGTTCTTCTTTCCCAGCAGCGCTTCAGGCTCAAGCAGGACCATGTCCATCATCGGAAATGACACGGTACCGCCGTCGGATGCGGGGAAACTGATGCTGTTTTCCTCTGGAACCCCGTCAAATGACCACGCATAGTTGGCGGGTCCTTCCGGAAGTGAGCACACGCTTCTCATCCACTGTCCTCCCCACACTCCGGGATCGAAGTAAGGCTCCATCCTGAATGGTTTTGAAGCTGCTTCACGGAATGCATTCCTGAATTCATCCATTCTTACGGCCTTCGGGCACGCTATGTCATTGGCATCAACCATATATGACACTGATGACCAGAGCAAGTCCTTGTGTTTATCCGCAATCCTCCACTCAATGAAGAAACCTCTCTTGTACTTGGTCAGCTGTGGTGCATTCTGATTATACGCAAGCCAGTTTGAAAGTCCCTTTCTGTACCTGAGCTGTATTTCCCATCTGCTTATGTCGAAGAAAAAAAGCACGTCACCCTTCGTGATGAGGGATGCACCTGTGCCGCATACGATGACAATACCATCATACTCTTCTGCTTTTTCCTTCAGCGATGCAAGCTTTTCAATGTCAAAGCATGCATCGATGTTCTTACCTGTCATGTAACCGAAGACCCTGTCATCTGTGATGTAATCACGGAAGATGTCATCGAGCTTATCATATGGGTAAAGTGCATCGGATGCGCGGATGAAGGCAGCATCCGGAAGGAAAGCTGATAGTCCATCGATCACATAGTCTTCAGTAACTCCCGGATAAAGATCCATGACGAATACGCGCTTCCCTTTATCCTTTTCCTCCATGATGAGTCCGGCAATACCCTTCCAGCCGTTAATGCTCTCAATAGCCTTATTCAGCGATGTGACGGGTTTCGTGACATAGTTCCCGTATGTCCTGTATTGTTTCATTTAATTGTCCTTTTCATTCACAGTTCCACTGTGTATTTGTATCTGTCCGCGGCATAGAGGCAGATGGTGTATTCAAATGTTTTTCTGTCATTCACGAAGCTGGTCCTTGTTCTTTTCAGAACGGGAGACCCCTGCTTTATGTGAAGGAGGGCTGCAGTCCCGGCGTCGGCAGCCACTGCCTCGAAAGTATCCCGTGCTCCTGTTATCACAATCTTCTTCACATCCCTCAGATATTCATAGAGGGAGTGTTCATAAAGTGATGGATCACACTCAAGACCCCATGCTGAAGGTATGTAGGTAATTGAATGAACAACAGGGGAAGAAGATGCGCATCTAACCCTTTCCAGAATGAAGCACTTTTCCCCGTTTCCAAGGCCCAGTACTGATGAAACTTCCAGAGGAGGAACACCCATGAAACATGTACAGAGACCTGTCGTCATTTCAATTCCATGTTCCCTCATTTCTTCGGAAAAGGATTTGACTCCTGTAAGCTTTTCATTAATCTTTTCAGGCCTGACCACCGTCCCGATCCCGGGATGAGCTTCTATGAGTCCTGCCCGGGTAAGGTTTGCAAGAGCCTGCCGGACCGTAATACGGCTGACTGTGTAAGAAGCCATGAGTTCACGCTCACAGGGGAAAACGTCTCCTCCCGAAAACTCTCCGCTCAGTATTCTGTCCCTCAGAATCCTTTCAAGCTGAGAGTAAAGGGGAAGCTCCCCTTTTCCTTTTTTCAGAACCTCACTCATCTTTACCTCCGAAGAGCGTGTACAGCCCGCGAAACACATATCTGCTGGACTCATATGTGACATGCATGGTGACATTCATGGAGGTAAAATCATCCGCAAATGCCGGAGAGAAATACTTCCATGCCTTTGATATCATCCCGCCGAAAACAATGTCGGTTGCCTTAAAGGATGCAATGAAGCCGGTCATTCCTTCCTTAATGACTTTGCCGAACTCAAGCCAGAGGCGAAGCGCATCAGCATTTCCTTCATCCGCCATCATCTGAAGTGTCTTTCCGTCAATTATCTTTCCGAAATACTTAAGGGACAGTTTTTCAATTCCCTTTGATGAAAGCCATTCTTCAATGACTGTATCCAGAAACGGAGCATTATATATCCAGCCGTTCTCAGGAACGCCTTCGGTTTCGGATCCGACGCATTTTCCATTAACGGAGAATGCTGATCCCGCTCCGGTTCCGAGGACAAGGGCAATCACCCTTTTATCACAAAGGCCCTCAGAACGGACGTAGCCGGAAAGGAATGCCGCAACATCATGGTCATACCTGAACTCAAGCCCTTCATTTCCAAGCGCATCTCTTATGCCCTGCCCCACATCCACCATGTATATCGCCTGATACTTTCCAAGGCCGTTCATCAGGCTTATGCCCTTTTCATAGTCAAACGGACCGGGCCATGCCATTCCGACTCCGCATATGTCATCTTCCTTCCTGATCACATCGGCAAAGGAAGAGAAGACTTCATCCGCGCTTTTCCTGCTCTGGGAAGGGAATGAGCTTACAGGTGATATGATCATGCCTTTTTCATCGAGAAATGCATGCTTCACTCCCGTTCCGCCCACATCAAACATCAGGTATTTGCTCATACATCTGTTATAATGTTATAACATTTATATGTCAAGAAAAGCTGCCAGAAAACTGACAGCCCTTATGTAGTTATGACCAGAGTATTTCCTTACCGTAGACCTCTGCCTGTATCAGGGCAGGGAACGGAGAAGGATCATCACTCTTTATGAGGTCACATATTGTGAGGGAGTCGATGATTCTCGGTGCGATCCTGAATATCTGCCTTCCGTCCTTCTTAACAAGCGGGAGTTTCTCGGCTGATCCGTCTGAGAACTTCACCGTGCACTCATCCCACCAGGCATCATGCGGGAAGTCCGCACGGGTGTACATTATGATGCGGTCGACAAGAACACGTGTACCGAACTCAAGGTACAGCTCTGCCCCCGGATCCCTGTTGATGCCCCAGCTCTCAAACGGCCATGGTCCGTGGCTGGAAGAAGCCACTACTCCGTCAAAGGCGTTGCGGGATGCGAACACGCTCTCTCCCCTGGTCTCTATGTTTGCCTTTGAGTGGGGGAAAAGCGCATCATTTGTGTGTCCGTCATAAGGATTGTATGCCAGGTTCCTGTACTGCCATTCAAACTCATATGCCCTTCTGATGTACATATAGTGAAGGTCACCGGTGAACAGTCTGGGGTCATAGCACTTTTTCTTCTCATCGAATGGAACAGGGAAGGAAAAGTCCCGTCCGGATGCGTACACGATAGTGCGTCCCATTCCCAGGTCGATAAGGTAATGGCTCTTCTCAAGGCCGGACAGCGTTATCGTGTCACCCGGCTCAAAGGTACCGTTCCAGACGAGGTATGCTTCCTCTTCCCCGCTCTTTGAAGCAAGCGCTTCACCGTTTCTCATTATGCTTATCGTCATCATATCTCCATTTTAACATGCGGTTTTCAGAAAAGGGTAATCCTCTTTTTTAAGTTCTGACTCCGCACTTTTCACATTTCAGGTGCGGTTTTCCCCACATGGTTCTGATACCCGCACTTATGACTTCTCCACCTTTCATCAGCCTTCACTTCAAGAGAGAAGAACGGATCATCGGTTTCCTTCACATATTTCTCCAGAAGAGCCCGCATTTCAGAAAGGATATCCTTTACCTTAGGATCATTTACCCTGTTGACCTTTTCATGGGGATCCTCATCAAGCAGATACAGCTCCTCTCCGTCTCCTTCCAGGTATCTGATGTACTTCACATTCCCGCGTCTTATCATGCGTCCTGGTGAAATCGTGTATCCCCACTCGGTGAACCACTCGGATGCAACATAATCCCTGTCAGGGAGGATTCCTTCCTCAGTCATTGAAGATATGTCCATTCCGTCCAGTCCTTCCGGTGCGGTCAGTCCTGCCATTGAAAGCAGTGTCGGGAAAAGGTCAAGCGTGGAGCATATGCCCTTTGCCATTCCCCTTGCCTTGACGAGTGCGCCTGAAATGATGAACGGCACCCTGGTAACTTCCTCATAGAGTGTCACCTGCTTGGTAACGGAACCGCGGGAAGCCAGGTTATCTCCATGATCAGAGAGGAAGATGTACGTTATGTCATCCTTTATCGGTGATGAAGAGAGGGCTTTCATGATTTCGCCGATGTATCTGTCCACAACTGAAAGGTAGTAGTGATAAGCCGCCACATATTCCCTGAAGTTGTCATCACTCCACCCCACGGTCTGACTCTGTCTCACATGGGAGCAGCAGAGGTACTTCACGGGAAGCGGACGGTTTTCAATGTCATCAAACTCATAGTTTTCAGGAAGGGGCGGAAGCGGATCCGTCACCCTTACGGGGTGCGGGCCCTTATTGCGTCCGACCCAGCCGCAGATGTTATGGGGATTGATGAAGTCCACTGCCATGAGAAGCGGTTTATCATAACTCCAATCCGATATGAACTTCATTGTCTCGGAAAGAGTGTATGCATCGGCATAGGTGTCCATGTTGAATGGGTAATCGGGCCTTTCATCCGGTATTACCGTTTCAAGTTCCTCAGAGCAGGTGAAGCCGCGAAGCGCACCTCCGTCATGCTTCTTTCCGAAGTGACGTGTCTCATAGCCCGCCTTTCTGAATTCCTCACCGAGGGCAGGAAAAGTATCATCAAGCGGAGTTATCGGCCATGACCTTCCGTTTGACCACACCCTGTTACGGTGGCTGTGCTGTCCTGACCAGAGGGCGGCACGGGAAGGCTGACAGAGCGGACAGGGGCAGTATGCGGCCTCAGCCGCTATGCCGTTTTCAGCCAGGGCATCGATATTCGGAGTGGATCCTATGGAAGAACCATAGGTCTTCAGTGCCCTACACGAGAGCTGATCAAGCTGGAAAATGACGAAGTTTCTCATTGCTTACCAGTAGGGCTCCCATTTTTTAGTTAGTCTGACCAGTGCTTCCATATAGAAGTAATCACCCCAGACGTTGCACTCATCCACACCCCTGTTGTTGCATGGATTGTAAGGGCTCTTCCTTGCATATGTGCCATGCAGAAGCTGTCCGTCGGAAACGGAAGGATCCTTTACCGCATAGCCTCTGTAAAGTGCTCCCATGGGTTTTTCAGCATCCCTGACGAGCTGTTCGCTTTCTTCCTTTTCAGTATACTTTGCGGCTTCCAGCATTCCGCACACTGCTGCGGAAAGCGCACTCGTGTCCTTGGGCTCGGTGGATGGATATTCAAAATCGAAATCCCAGTAGGGAATCACATCGTCGGGCAGGTGATCAAGGAAGAATGATGTCACGCGGCGGAATACATCCAGATACTCAGGCTTTCTGAGATACCTGTATGCAAGGGCTGAGCCGTAAATACCCCAGGCCTGACCGCGTGCCCAGGCAGAGCCGTCACGGTATCCCTGGAACGTGACACCCTTAACGGGCTCTCCCGTCTCAGGATCGAAGAAGTATGTATGATATGTGGAGTTATCGGGACGCACCACGCACTTCATTGCGGTTTCAAGGTGTCTGTCAGCGATATTCCTGTATTTTTCATCTCCCGTGGTCTCACTTGCCCAGTAAAGCAGGGGAAGGTTTAAAAGGCAGTCAATGATGAGGCGGTAGTTGTCCTTTGCGCCCAGCTCGCCCCAGGCCTGAATGAAACCGCCCTTTTCCTGGAAGCGGGAAATGAGGTTGTCCGCAGCAAGCAGGGCTGCTTTTTTTCCCGTCTCTGAACCCGTCAGCTTATATGCAGCCACACATGAAGGGGAATACAGGAAGCCCATGTCGTGATGATCAACATCGATGTGGCGCTCTATCCTGTCCAGGAAGGAATCTACCTGACGAAGAGCCGCATCCTTAAAGCACTGCTTTCCGGAAAGCTCGTATGCAAGCCATATCTCACCGGTCCAGAATCCCGTCGTCCACTCCACGTTCTCACTCTGCGGATAAAAGTTATTCACCGAATGTGAATACTTGAACTTATCCGTAAACTTACCAAGACAGCTTTCAGTCTGTCTTACCGCACACTCCGCGGCACATTTCAGTTCCTCGCCCTTGAGCTCCTTTACATTTTCATAACTGCGCATTCTGCCTCCTTAAGAGAAAGTTGTCGTGGCTCTTCTCCAGCTCTGATTCAAGCAGGGAGTCGTAGTACACTGCCCTTTCATCGTTCTTATCAAGCTTTTCTCCCTTCAGCTGATAAGGATCTTTTTCATTGTCAAAGAGAATCCTCTTCTGTTTTGCACCGGGCTTTGTTCCGTTATCGACCACGTAGGTATGCTTTGCATCCCTGATGGCCCTCCAGCCGAAGGCCCTGTTGTCGAGACCTTTCTCAAGATACGGATCAACCAGCTCGGGCATGCCCGGTATCATGAGATGCTCTGTATATGTCCTGACGGCTTTTCCTTCACCCTTCATGGCACTGACGTGGCTCTTTCCCTCCACCGTGGATGGGATGGAAAGTCCCATGAGTTCAAGGATCGTGGGCATATGGTCCTCACTTGCAACCATGCCGTCATATCGGCCTTCTCCAAGAGATGAATCGTGTATTACTAATGGGATCCTCACCGATTCCTCGTAAT
>JBJEWN010000370.1:0-2073 GCA_051885075.1 Bullifex sp. | reverse complement strand
ATAAGGCTTTTTTGCCATACCTGAGTAACGAAAAAGAACACGTTGTTCGCTTTCTTTTATTATCGTTCACACGTTTGAAACGATTTATTTTAAATCGTAACCAGGGCTTTGAATAACGTAACACTGGTTTATAAAAGCGTTTTACAGTATTTGAATTTCGTTACCAGGATTTGGAATATCGTTTTACAGTGCACGAATAACGTAACCGGGTTCATGAATAACGTTCAACAGTACATGAAAAACTTAACATAGTGTTCAATAAAGTAACACTGTGTAGAAAAACATCATCAACGCTAGGGACAAAAAAATAGGCCTACAGCAATATGCCACAGACCTTTCCTAAACTTTTTCATTCAATCAAATCTCAACCGGAATCTCCATCCCGCTCTTGAACTTCTCCCTGAATCTCTTCTTGTCTATCACGACAACCACGTCCACCAGTCCCAGCCATAGGTTTTCCTTGAACTCGGTGAAAACACCTTTAAAGGCGCTTATCCTCAAGCGAAACGGTATCACCGATAGTAGTCTTAATATGTTAATATCTTTCCAGTGATGGATTTATATCAGAGATAAGTTTTAATCTACCTTAAGCACATCATTCCAAAGATACGGAGTACCCCGTTTTTAAAGATTGATGTTGTTGACATTATTCATTTGATGACTATCCAACGTCCATTACGTTTGTTTCCAATTCTTTCTATTATACCTTTTTCCTTCAAAAAGGCTAAGGATCTCTCAACAGTTCTTTTACCAATACCGCATTTTTCTGCAATTTGAGCTGCAGTATCATCAGGCGATGTGAGGATGTGACTCAGAACCTTCTTATCTGATGGTTTAATACCGTCATTATTACCGCCATTATTACCGACATCCTGCGGTATACCGCCACTTTTGATCCTGTATTCCATCACTTCTCTGTCAAACGGTATGGTACACTTGATATAGCTGTCTTCGATTTCAAATACTCTTTCGCCATACCTTTCAACAATAGTCGGTACCCCGTGACCAGTATGCTCCACCAGATCCATGCTCAGGAATATTCTCATCAGAGTCGCATTCCTGGGCCACCCTGTTCCCTCAAAAAACTGTTTTTCAGTCATTCCCCTTGGAAGCCCTCCATGAGACATTATCTCGATTCGATTATTGAACATGGAAATCTGAGGTTCTGTAATTGTCCAGTCATTATGGACAATTGCATTGAGAATGGCTTCATTAACTGAGTCAATATCGTACAGATACTTATCGATTCTTGGTCTAACAGTGGTATTTGAGAGACAGGTGTTCTCTGCAACAAGCTTGTTCTTGATTTTGGTGTAGGTGGTCAGAATGCATCCATATCCGAAATCATTTCTCTCTGATATTGATGCCTTGTTTGATCCCTGAAACTTTACAAAGATAAACGGGATATTGTTCTTATCGGCAAGAAGTTCCGCCAGAAGGTTGTATTCTCTTTTTTCGTTTCTGAGATTCAGATTTGCTTCAAAGCTGTCATTGACATGAAATCCCTTCTCCGTGTAGTAAATCTTCAGTTCCCTGAATGACAATTCACTTAAGCTTGATCTTTTCCTGAGCATATACTCGCTGTCTATGAAATTCTGCTCATATCTGATTCTGATCTGCTCTGCGGTCATTTCCTTGCATGTAGTACCCACCCTGATGGTGCAGCCACTGGAAGAGAACCCATACTTTTTCTGGCAGTAAATATTCTTTGCACCTTTGCTGACATTAATCAGTATCAGGGGCATCTGAGCCTCAAACTTCACCTCCGTGGATACTTCATCCTGTGGGTTTGGCTCAATCTGCATGGTGATGATGTCTGAAATCTTCCGCAGCGTTTCGTCAAGTTTTTCAACTCCGATGACAGTACCATTGTCTTTTACGCCGACAACAATAGTCCCGCCATCGCTGTTCAGAAATGACACTATCTCTTTTGCGATTGTGTCACTATATTTTTCTTTGAGTTCAATAGACTCTGATTCTATATACTTTTGCATAAACTTGCCTTGATAATATCAATATAGCCAATTAACGCAAAACAATCAAGAATGGGGCTGTTGCATGAATCATATTTGA
>JBJEWN010000369.1:0-2075 GCA_051885075.1 Bullifex sp. | reverse complement strand
AATTACCGTTAACGGGAAGATCGTGAAGAAGAGCCAGAAGGTAAGGGAAGGGGATTCTGTCACGGTTACCTGGTGCGAGGATGTCTTTTCAGGACTTGAGGCTGAGGACATTGAGCTTCCCGTACTATATGAGGATGATGCCATCCTTGTCATAGACAAGCCATGCGGCATGACGGTACATCCGGGTGCCGGATGCAGCAGCGGCACCGTTGCCAATGCGCTGCTCTTCCGCTACGGTGATGATTTTCATCCTCAGGATGATGAGGATGCTGATCTTCGTCCCGGAATAGTGCACCGTCTTGATAAGGATACAAGCGGTGTGCTCATAACGGCAAAAACAAGGGAGGCCCATGAGGGGCTCTCATCTCAGTTTGCAGCCCACTCAAATGAAAAGATCTACATTGCAGTATGTAAGGGAAACTTTGAGAAAAGGCGCGGGACAGTTGACAGGAACATAGTGAGAAATGATAGGAACAGGAAGACGTTCACAGTCACCGATGTACCCGGAAAAGGAAAAAGTGCCGTTACCCATTATACGGTATTGAGGCAGTTTGACGGTTATGCTTTCGTCAGGATCAGGATAGAAACCGGCAGGACCCATCAGATCAGGGTGCACATGCAGAGCATCGGTCATCCGGTGCTCGGAGATCCTTTATACTCAGGAAGGGATAAAAGGTTTGATGTGCCGCTCTGTCTTCATGCGGCATCTCTGACCATAAACCATCCCGTGAACGGGGAGAGGATGACGTTCCGGGCAAAACTCCCGTCCCGCATAAGGAACACGGTTCTTGAGCTGATCAGGACTAATGGCTGAACCTCTTTTCCACTGCCACGGTGGAAACGGGGCCGTGTCCCGGATAAATCACCGTGTCATCGGGAAGGCTTAACAGCTTATCCCGTATTCCATTAATCAGCATCTCATCATTTCTGTGTGTTCTTCCGCTGCCTTTTCTGACATCTCCCGTGAATGCACTGCTCCCGACCACATATACAAGACCGTCTGCAGAGTGGCCCGGTATATGCAGGATGCTGATATGAAAGACCGAACAGTCAAACGAATCAATCCCGTACAGACAGTTCGTCTTCATGCCCTGCACGGCAGGAAGGCATGCATATACTGATGGGGAATAGACCCTCATCAGTTTCTTCAGTCCTCCTGCGTGATTATCGTGAGCATGGGTAATGAGCACACCCTGAAGGGTGTATTTACCTCTTTCAAGGAAGTTTATCATGCTCATGTCAACATCGGTACAGTCGATGAGAAGTGCGTTTTTTGACTCTTCATCGGTTACTATGTAGTTCGTCGTCATTCCTTTCGGATGAAAAAAAGGTGTTACCATGTACCCTCTCCGTCAAAGAAAGCTTCTTCAGGATCTGAATACCGGAATGAAATGTTTTCAATAATGCTGTTTCTGAAATCGGACCTTTTGAGGGAAGAGTCCTCAAAAAGCGAATTCCTGATTTCCGTGTGGGTGAAATCGGAAAAGAAAATGTCAGATGACGAGAAGTCTGAATCTGTTATGGTGCATCCCCTGAATGATGCTACAAGGATTGATGAACCTGTGAATGAACATCTGATGAATGCTGAATCAGCGAAGAGGGCATACCTGATGTCCGCATCATGAAAGGTACAGTTAACAAAGGTGCATCCGAGAAAATGGGCATCGAGAAAGCATGCCCCGTCAAATGAGACGTCCCTGAACGTACGTCCATTCAATCTTGAATGCGGTAAATCATTCCTATGATCCATGGTGCGAATTTATTACCTTTGTCATGTGTTGTCAACCTGAGGTTTTAAATTGTAAAATCCGGAATATGCATGGCAGTATCAGAAGAGCAATAAACAATCTGTACACCGTCTTCGCTGAAGACGGCAATATATACACCTGCCGTATCAAGGGCAGGAAACTTCCGCTGGAGGAGTATGAGTACAATCCCCTGGCAGTGGGCGATGATGTGGAATTCACTTCCTACAGCGAAAGCGAAGGACTCATAACACAGAGACTTGAAAGGAAAAGCGTCTTCAGAAGATGGAACATAAAAATTGAGAAGAACCAGACCATAGCGGCCAACAT
>JBJEWN010000368.1:0-8410 GCA_051885075.1 Bullifex sp. | reverse complement strand
AGTCAGCGTGACATTTTCCGCAGTTATGCCCTGAATGGATGAAGTGTCGATATCTGTTTTCAGCGCACTGAGTGCGGGACGCAGCGGGATAATCCTGTGGCCGAGTTTTTTAAGGATCGGGAAGAATGAGCCGTCGGAACCCGTGGAAGGGTATGAAGCACCTCCGGTTGCCACGCAGACATTATGTGCATCGTATGTCCCCTTAACCGTCTTGACGGTAAAGTATCCGTCTTTTCTTTCAATGTCAGTGACTGCTTCTGAAAGATGAATGTTATTCATGTTCCTGCATATGGCATCGGCAATGCTTCGGGCTTCCATGGAAGATGGGAATACCTTACCGTCCTCACGGACCGTTGTTTCCACTCCAAGAGAGAGGAAGTGCTCCATTATGTTTTTGGGAGTGAATGAGTACAGACACGGTGAAACAAAAGCTTTCCTGTCATGGTACATCGACACAAGTGTTTTCGTGTCACACTCATTAGTCAGGTTGCATGCCCCTCCTCCTGTCATCAGGAGTTTGGTCATCAGGCGGTCTGTTTTTTCAAAAAGATGTGATGAAGAAAGCAGTGATGAAAGGAAGGAGCCCGCGGCTCCTCCCCCTATGATGATCAGATCGATCACTTTTCATCCGTGCTGACGATGAGCTTCAGCTCCTTAAGCTGCAGGTCCTCGACAGGTGCCGGGCAGTCATCCATCGGTGACATTGCGGCAGTGTTCTTCGGGAATGCTATGACTTCCCTGATGGTATTCACTTTGCTGATTATCATGCACAGTCTGTCGATTCCCGGGGCGATTCCTCCATGGGGAGGAGGTGAGAACTTAAATGCATCCAGAAGGAATCCGAAGCGTTCCTGAGCGACGTCATCAGGGAAGTTGCATATCCTGAAGATTCTCTTCTGCAGCTCTATGTCGTGGATTCTTATGGAACCTGATGCAAGCTCATAACCGTTGAGTACCAGGTCATAAAGGTCTCCCTTAACTGCCCCCGGATCTGATTCAAGCGTGTCGAGGTATTCAGCCTGTGGCATGCTGAACATATGGTGTGCAGCTTCCCAGTGTCCTTCTTCCTCGTTGTACTCGAAGAGCGGGAAGTCGATGATCCAGCAGAATGCGAACTCATCCTCATTGATGAGCTTAAGGTCCGCACCGAGCTTGCTTCTGACGGCGCCGAGGCTGTTGCAGCACTTCTTCCAGTTCTCATGTGCAACCATGAGGATTATGTCTCCGTCCTTTGCACCCGTGGTGGCAAGAACTTCATCCTCAAGGCCTGCGAAGTATTTCGTGACACCGCCTGTAAGCTTTCCGTCCTGAACCTTCATCCATGCAAGGCCTTTTGCACCGTAAACCTTTGCCGCATCCTCAAGCTCTGTGATGTACTTTCTTGTGTAGTCGTGACCTTCCGTCTTCGGTGCCACTATGTATTTAACCGCGCCTTTTCCTGCCAGGGGTTCAAGGAATGCATTGAAGGTAGACTTGGATGCAAATGATGATGCATCGTGCATCTCAAGGCCGAACCTGAGATCAGGCTTGTCACATCCGTATGTGTTCAGGGCATCGTTGTAGCTTATTCTTCTGAAGTGAGCGGGAAGTTCAACTCCTACAACCTTCTTAAAGACTTCACCGAAGAGGTCTTCCATCAGAGCAAGCACATCATCACGCTTCACATAACTCATCTCGATATCGAGCTGAGTGAACTCCAGCTGTCTGTCACCTCTGGGGTCCTCATCGCGGTAACATCTTGCGATCTGGAAGTATTTGTCCATGCCGCTGACCATGAGAAGCTGCTTGTAGAGCTGAGGTGACTGGGGAAGTGCAAAGAATTTCCCCGGGTAGATCCTGGAAGGAACCAGGAAGTCCCTTGCTCCCTCAGGGGTGCTTCTGATGAGGGTAGGTGTCTCGATTTCCAGGAAGTCAGTCTTATAGAAATACTCCCTGATTGCCTTGACGATCCTGTGTCTCAGAACGATACGGTCAGTCATGCCGCTGCTTCTGAGATCGAGGAAGCGGTACTTAAGTCTGAGATCTTCCTTGGCATTTACTTCATCATCGATCATGAAGGGAAGGACAGCACACTGGCTGAGTATCTCGATCTTCTCTGCCTTTACTTCGATTTCACCGGTTGCCATGTCCGGATTGATCATGGAATCGGGGCGACGGCGCACGGTTCCCTTTACCGCAATGCAGTACTCCAGCTTCAGGGATGCGGCTGCAGCCTGAAGCTCCTCTGATGCATCATCATCGACAACTACCTGGGTAAGACCGTAGCGGTCCCTTAAGTTTATAAAATGGAGCGCACCGTGGTTTCTGTCCCGGTGAACCCATCCGTTCAGTATCACGCTTTTGCCTTCATCCGCAGCTCTGAGATCGCCGCAGGTGACTGTCCTCTGCATGAAAGCTTCTTCTGACATTTCTTTCTCCTGCTGAAAATAGGATTACGCGGGAAATAATACCATTAAGGTGCGCTCTTGACAATCAGAGACTCTTCTGCGGGAGCTGAAGTGAATACTCTCCGTTGAGATACTTCCTGCTGTATATGTCACTCTTTCTCACGTTCTTCTGATCAGAGAGTCTGTACAGGGAACTCTTACCTGATGCATCCCTGCTGACAAGGTATATCTGATCCCGTCTGAGCTCCTGATCCATGAGCATGCTCATGGATGAGGTTGCTATCATCTGAGCTCCATCAGGATTGATCGCCGTATCGCCGAAGAAGTTCTGAATGTAGCTTGCGAGAGTGACATGAAGTACTGAGCCCAGGTCATTGACAAGCACGGTCCCGCCCTCATCAATTGCTTTGAACAGCACGGGAAGGAGGCAAAGAAGGTGCACGGAACCTTTACCCAGAAGATCCCTGTCCTGGAAGAGCCTGAGTTTTCTCTTCCTCACTATGTCACCGCTCTGAGACCAGACATTGCGTGTAAGCTCGGCATCGATGTATGAACCCATTCTGATGAGCTTCATGTCGGAAAAATTCATGTCCGCTTTTCTCATGATCCCGACTGCCCTTGAAATATAATCATCATTGTCGAGATACAGTTCCAGATATTCCCGTTTGGGCTCATATACGAAGGAGAGTTTCTGGAAGAATGACTTTACATCCCTTATATATGATGTTATCGGGAGACGCATGTTTTCAGCGATTGAGAGGAACAGGGCTGAAGGGGAAGGCGTGAGAAGTGATGATTCACTCCGGCTCATGCCTGTTATCTGCAGCGTGCTTCCTTCTCTTTTGAAAATCGCGGCAAGACGTTCTGATCTGCGGAAGAGCCATTCCTTCACGACCTCTCCTTTTCTGAGTACAAAACCGTATCGGTAAAAGCTTCCGTTCTCTATTATCTCGACTTCAAGATGAGTGTCCATCATGGATGCATCCTCCGCGAGGGAGAAAGGCTCATTGTCGTGGGCAATTGGCAGGGACGGTGAAAGGAAAACCATCTTCTTCATATACTCAAGTGTCCTTAAGAGGTTTGTTTTTCCTGTTTCATTTCCTCCGAAAATCGTGAGGTTTCTGAGGATCCCTGCATTGTGCGGCAGCAGATCCGTACTTACATCCGTTAAATTTTCGGCCAGTTCCCTGTCATGGTTTGCTTCCAGCGACAGAGTCTGTTCGTCGAAGAAAGACCGAAAGTTTTTAAAAGTGAATTTAATTAACATTAATTTGTATCCCTTATACTGATATGGTAGAGCTAAGAGTGCATTTTTGCAAGAAATTTGCAAAAAATAAGGTTAAGAATATTAGTTAGGGGGGGGGATACTTCCCTGAATAAAAAATAAAGGTGCTGCTGACCGTCATCAATAGGTGTGTTGAGGGAAATTGTGACAAACGGTTAGCTAGCACCAATCATTTATAAGATAGCATTTTTTAAAAAAACTGTAAACACATTTTTATGGTTTTGTATACATATTAAAACCAGTGATTTCCCTGTTCACTTCCGTGATCTCAGTTCCCGAACAATGTACTCCCTGTTTCTGCTGAATTCAATTGCCAGGGTTGCCGCATGGGCCGCACTGGTAGTCGTGGTGTAGGGTATCTTGTTTCTCATTGCTTCCGTTCTGATGTCATCATCACTCCGCCTTGAGTGGAAGCCCATGGGCGTGTTTATTACAAGATCGACCCTATGGTGCCTTATCATGTCAACGATATTGGGATGTCCGTCCCTGACCTTTAATACCACATTGGTCATGATTCCTTCGGCAAAGAGATCCCTGGCCGTTCCTTTGGTGGCATAAAGCTCAAATCCAAGTTCCTCCAGTTTTTTTGCTATCGGTACTATGGTTTTTCGGTCCTTCCTGTTCACGGAGATGACCACGCGTCCCTTTTCGGGAAGGAGGTTTCCGCTGGCAGCCTGGCTCTTTGCATATGCCTCGCCGAACGTGGTTCCGATACCGACAACCTCTCCTGTAGACCTCATCTCGGGGCCAAGCTGAGGATCGACATTCACGAACCTGTCGAAGGAGAACACCGCTTCCTTGATTGCCCAGCCGACTATGCACCTTCCTTCAGCAATGCTTTCACCCTTTTTCACAAGGTCCTGAGTGACAAGATCCTTTCCTTCCCATACATTCACTGCGGCTTCGATCAGGTTGACTCCGCTTGACTTGGAGATGAACGGTACCGTACGCGATGCTCTTGGGTTGACCTCGATTATGTAGAGCTTACCGTCCTTCTCAGCAAACTGGATGTTCATGAGACCCTGAACATTCAGCCTTCGCGCCAGTTTCAGTGTCCATTCCTTCATCTCCGAAATTATTTCCGGCCTGCATTTATATGGCGGGAATACAGCGGCACTGTCACCGGAGTGGATGCCCGCGGCCTCGATGTGCTGGAGAATTCCTCCGATGTAGACATGTTTCCCGTCAGAGAGCGCATCCAGATCATACTCGAAGGCATCCTCAAGGAACTGGTCCACCAGTACAGGAGATTCAGGTGAGATGTCCAGTCCCGATGTGGCGAAGAATTCCCTGAGACCGTCAATGTCGTAGGCAATGAACATGCTTCTGCCACCCAGTACGAATGAGGGACGCAGCAGTACCGGAAATCCGATTTCCTCTGCCTTCATGACTACATCATCTTCACTTATGCCCATTCTGTTTTCAGGCTGTCTCAGACCCAGCTCCTTCACAAGGGCTGAGAATTCGCCCCTGTCTTCGGTCCTGTCGATGCTCCTTAAGGGGGTGCCCACTATTCTGGCACCGGCTTTTTCAAGATCGGCTGCCATGTTCAGAGGTGTCTGTCCACCGAGCTGTACTACTACTCTGGAGCAGTTTTCCTTCCTCATTATCTCAGTGACCTCCTCTGCGGTGAGCGGGGAGATATAAAGCCTGTCGGAGGTATTGAAGTCGGTGGAGACGGTCTCAGGGTTGCTGTTTATCATGATCGTCTTCCTTCCCAGCTTCCTGTAGGCAATGGAGGAAAGCGTGCAGCAGGTGTCGAATTCAAGACCCTGTCCGATTCTGTTCGGACCGGATGCCAGGATTATCACACCATCATCACCGATTGAAGATGTTTCGTCCTTTTCCCCGTATGTGGTGTAGCAGTATGGTGTAACTGCCCTGGTTTCTCCGGCACATGTGTCAACGCAGTGAACGGCGATGTGAACATCCTCACTGTCCCTCATTGCCTTCACTTCGCCGGCACTTAATCCTGAGAGCAGTGCTATGCGTTTATCGGACATACCGCTTTCCTTTGCCTTTTTAAGGTTCTCCGGCGTAAGGCCCTTTTCCAGTTCCTTATCAAGCAGTGACTGTTCGTAAAGCACATACAGGAAGTATGGATCAAAGCCCGTTATCCTGCTGATGCGTCCGATTGCCGCTTCTCCTTCTCTCTTTATCACGGTATATGCAGCTTCAAGCCTTAGGGGATGAGCCGCCCTTAAAATCGTTTCGACATCGCCTTTCAGTTCCTGTAAGCCTTCTATCTTTCTTTCAGCGCTTCTCAGTGCCTTGTTGAGTGCTTCTGCACAGGTCCGTCCCAGGGCAAGTGCTTCCCCGACGCTTCTCATCTGTGTGCCGAGCGCAGAGACGGGGAGGGGAAACTTTTCAAGCTCGAAGCGCGGAACCTTCACCGCCACATAGTCCAGCGCCGGTTCGAAGCATGATACGGACTGTCCCGTGATCTCATTGACCACTTCATCAAGAGTGTAACCCACAGCCAGCTTCGCCGAGCAGCGTGCGATCGGGAATCCCGTTGCCTTGCTTGCCAGGGCGGAGGAGCGCGATACCCTTGGGTTCATCTCTATCACGATCATTCTGTCTGTCTTCGGATCGAGTGCGAACTGTACGTTTGATCCGCCGCAGTCCACACCCACTGCCCTAAGGATGTTGATCGATGCATCCCTCATCCTCTGATAGTTACGGTCAGAAAGAGTCTGACTGGGGTCGATCGTTATGCTGTCACCTGTATGCACTCCCATCGGATCGATGTTCTCGATGGAACATACGATGATGGCATTGTCCCTGCTGTCCCTCATGACTTCCATCTCAAATTCCTTCCAGCCTATAAGGGATTCCTCTATGAGAACTTCATGTACAGGGCTTTCTTCAAGCGCCCTTTCCACCAGGGGAAGATATTCTTCCCTGTTTTCAGCAATCGATCCCCCCATGCCTCCGAGAGTGAATGAAGGTCTGATGATCAGGGGAAAGGGAAGGGTCCCGATTACCTTCTCAGCTTCCTTCGGAGAGTGAACGATCATGCTTTTTGCACTTTCAAGACCAAGTTCCGAAACAAGGCGCTTGAATTCTCCCCTGTCCTCAGCCCTGCTGATCGCCTCTGCGGATGCACCGATGACCTTTACCCCGTACTTTTCCAGAATGCCCTTTCTTTCCAGCTCCATGGTAAGGTTCAGCGCACTCTGTCCTCCCATCGTGGAAAGAATCGCATCGGGAGCGACCTGCTGGAAGATTTTCTCGATGTATTCGCACTTCAGGGGTTCAAGGAATATGTGATCCGCGATTCCCGGTGTCGTCATGACCGTTGCCGGATTGGGATTTATGAGGGAAACCTCATAGCCTTCCTCCTTCAGTGCCCTTACGGCCTGATTCCCGGAATAGTCGAACTCACAGGCCTGACCGATCACGATCGGGCCTGAACCGATTACGAGTATGTGGTGTATGTCTGTTCTTGCCGGCATATCAGAGCTCCTTGAGGAAGATGTCGAAGATGTCCTTTCTGTCATGGGGACCGGGCGATGCTTCAGGGTGGAACTGGACGCTCATGACGTTCAGTTCTTTCTGAACAAGACCCTCAACACTTCCGTCATTGGCATTCCTGAGCCATACCTCAGCTCCTTCGGGGAAGGAGGCTTCATCGCTCATGAAACCGTGGTTCTGGCTTGTCACGAAGGTCTTTCCGGTGAAGACATCAAGTACGGGCTGATTTCCTCCATGGTGGCCGAATTCCATTTTTACCGTTCTGCCTCCAAGTGCGAGCGTGATCAGCTGATGTCCCAGGCATATGCCCCGTACCGGGATCTTCCCTATACACTTCCTGATTTCCTTTACCGTATCCTGCAGGTATGCCGGGTCTCCCGGACCGTTTGAAAGGAAGAGCATGTCATACCCTTCATCAAGCACATCCTCTGATTTCCAGGTGGGAGGAAGCAGGGTAACGGAGCATCCTCTTTTATAGAAGTCTTCAATTATAGAGTATTTGATGCCATAATCGGCAACCGCAATACTGTACTCTGGATTCTCAGGAGCACTGATGAAGCCTGCTCCGAGATCAGGATTAACGGTCTTTTCCTTCACCGCTGCTTCACTTATGAGATCGCGCTCGGTGATGAGCGGAAAGGAGTCAAGCATCGCAGCTGCATCCGCTTCATGACCTTCCGTGAATATTATTCCGTTCTGACTGCCGTGTTCCCTTATATGAATCGTCAGTGCCCTTGTGTCTATTCCCTCGATGAGCACTCCGCCGTTTGAAGTGATGTACTCTTCAAGTGATTTTCTTCCCTCCGGAACCGGGCCCCTGTAAAGCTTCTTTACAATAAGAGCAGCGGCTCTGATACCACTGCTCTCATGTTCTGCCTCATCAACACCGTAATTCCCGATGAGGGGATATGTCATGACGACCATCTGTCCGTTGTATGACGGGTCTGAAAGAATTTCAGGGTACCCGGTCATTGAAGTGTTGAAAACGACTTCTCCCGCTGCGGGTGACATGCATCCGTACGCAATGCCGTCGAAGGTGGTTCCGTCCTTAAGTCTTAGATAAGCTTTCTGCACTTTCATCCTCTTTGTCCAAATTGTCAGCATATTAGCAAAAATACAGCATTTTCTGCAACATATTTTATAAAAATACAGCAATCTGCAACAAGAAATGGATATTTATGCAACAAAGTGATTAGTATTCTGACTTCTGTTCTGCTGCCATGGAGGCAAAAAACTCATCTGTCCTTTTTCTGTTCTCCTC
>JBJEWN010000367.1:0-2077 GCA_051885075.1 Bullifex sp. | reverse complement strand
AGAAAAAGAGGATCATGTATTTTGTGTATCGTGATTCAGAAGATATTCTTCGATAAATGACCAGACTTTTCCGTCATAATCTCCGCTGGATGAGTAGTTTTCCCTATTGAAGCCGTGTCCCGCCCCTTCGATTATCCTCAGTTCACAGTCAGTGTACTTTTCCTTAGCCCTTTCTGAACAGGAAGGACTGACAAAAAAATCCTTTGAACCATGGATGATGAGGACTTTGCCGGGAAACGTTCCGATATGGTCATAGGCATCATAGTCCATAAGGGTTTCACTGAATCCTTTGGAGTATCGTGAAATACCGAATTCTGAAAACTTTCTCACTATGTCAGGAATGCTGAATGCAGGGTACAGAAGGATTTCACCTTTTATAATGTCAGTGCATTCCTCTGCAGTGAGCGCTGACACAAGACCTCCCAGGCTCGTCCCGAAAAGGTATATCCTTTCTTTATCCACACTACCCAGGGCAGAAACGAAAGAGATGACTGTTTTCAGGTCATCCATCTCAGTAAACACAGTCATATCGTCAGTACTTCCGTCGCTTCTGCTTTTCTTTCCCGAACCGCAGAAATCAAAGGCACAGGCAATGTATCCCCTTTCAGCAAAACCTTCGGCGTAAGAAGTCATTGAATCGGCATTGAGATCAGCACTGTGGGACAGTACGACTGCAGGCAGTTTTTCACCTGTATCATCCGGAACATAAAGCTTTCCATAGATTTTCATGCCATTTCTTTCCGGGAAGACCTCCCTTACAGTGAATGAATGTACAACAGGTGCTTCTGCCGTATTGCCGGACGAAGGCAGTTCGGTTCCGTTATCACAGGAGCAGAAGAGAAATGCAATAATGACAGCAAAAAAAACAAGCAAGTGTTTTGAATGCATCAGGAAACCTCCCTGAATATTTTAAAACCCCGGAAAATCTTTTCCGGGGCAGGATTTCAATCAGTCAAAGAAAAGCTGATAAACTTCATCAGGTGTTCTTGAATTTGTCAGCATCCTGACGAACACATCACTGGTGCACAGCCTTGCGATCGAACTGAGTGTCTGGATATGCTCCTGAGGCCTTTCATCAGGTGCAAGCACAAGGAAGAATACCCTGGATTTCTCAGCACCTCCGAAGTCAACGGGAAGGCGGGAAATACCGATTACGACTGCAACATCACTGAGGCCTTTAACCTTGGCATGAGGAATCGCGACCCCCTTCTCCATGGCGGTTGAGCCAAGAAGCTCACGCTGTTTCACGGCAGTTACTATTTTTTCTGCAGTTTCTCCGGTGCATCCGCTGAAAGAAGCATATCTGGCCACAAGATCCCTGATGATTCCGTCTCTGTCAGCTGATGTCAGCGGATTGATTATCAGTTCCTTTCTGATGGTTTCGGCAAGTCCCATATCAAAACTCCTCAAACATGTCCCAGAGATCGTCGTCATCCCTTGCAACCAGCACCGGGCACGGTGCGGTCCTCAGCATGCGGTCATTCTCACTGGTGAGTTCTTCCCTTCTCGATCGTACCACATTGATGCTTCCCAGAACAAGCAGATCGATTCCCTGTTCCTTTATGTAGGTGTTTACCTCCGCGCTGGGCACTCCCTCCCGGGTGACGAGTGTTACATCGACATCCTTGCCTGCGGCAAGCTTTTCCATGTGCCTCAGATGACGGGAGGAATCCTTTCTCAGATCATCCAGGTACTCCTGTTTTTCCGATGAGATAAAGACCCTTGCCCTGACAAGGTCACTTATTGCTTTGGTATTGACCACATATATGGCATGAAGGGCTGCCCCGCTGGAGCGGGCAAGCAGAACTGCATACATTGCGGCGCTCATGCTTCCTTCGGAACCGTCAAGATATACCAGTATTCTGGAATACGGTGCTTTCACTTATTTCCTCCTTTTTTCCATGCGTTCCTTTACGCTCTTTAAAAGAATCAGGCTCTCGCGTTCACTTTCCTCAATTCTGCCTTCAAGGTACTTCAGGGTTTCTTCCTTATCGGGAATGACCATCTTTTCCAGTGCATTGACCTTCCTTATGGTCTTCTTCACTTCATTTGAAAGACGCATTATGGAGACCTTGAG
>JBJEWN010000366.1:0-2080 GCA_051885075.1 Bullifex sp. | reverse complement strand
AAAGCTTACTGCTTATGACGATCAGCTTTCAGAGTGTGAGATGAGGGCATACGGCGACAGATCCGCTTATGTGGTTCTGACAGAAGGTGCAGGTACGGACAGGGAGGAGTTCATCAGAAACGCGGAAGCACTGTCTCCTGTTTTTGACGGTGGAAGCGCCACGCTCTTCATAAACGGAGAGAAGTTCATTGTCTTCACCCCCTCCGATGACACCACACAGTACATCTGACAGGAGGAACAAATGAACAGAATTGCTGAAAACTTCAGATCAGAGCTCACGGCCCTTGGCCTCTACGATGAGGTGGCAGAGCTCAATGCCTATGTCGGGGACATTCATAACCATTGCGGCATAAGCTATGGTTACGGAAGGCTTGAGGATGCCATCGCATTTGCTCGCACCCAGATGGATTTTTTCTCAGTGACAGGTCATTTCGCATGGCCTGACATGGGAAATGATCCAGAGAAAAGGATCCCTGACGATGTGATGGATTATCACAGGAAAGGATTTGCGAAACTCAGGAAAAACTGGCCGGAGTACATGCGTCTGATGACCGGAAGCGAGGACGAAGGGCACATCCCGTTCTTCTCGTACGAGTATCACAGCTTCATGTACGGAGACTATACCATACTCTGCCGGAACACGGATGAATTCCTTCCTCCTGATCCGAAGAAAGGTGAAGAGGATAAAAGGCTTGATGAACTTCTCAGAGGTGATGAATCACAGACTGAGAGGTTTCTGTCCACACCGCACCATATCGGATATAAGGAAGGTTACAGAGGGATATCATGGTCACACTTCAATGAGGCAGTATCCCCGCTCGTGGAAATAGTATCGATGCACGGATGTGCTGAAAGCTTTGAAGCCCGTCCGTCATACCTCCATACAATGGGACCGCGCTCCGGAAGGAATACCTATCAGGGAGGGCTGTCTCTTGGAAAGCACTTCGGTGTTACAGGATCCACCGACCACCACAATGCAGCTCCGGGCAGTTATGGTTCGGGACGCACCGTAGTGTTCCTGCCATCACTCACCAGGGATAATGTATGGTCTGCCTTAAGAAGCAGGAAGACTTCTGCAGCCAGTGGCGATCCCATTGAAACCCTGCTTATCGTGAACGGGAAACTGGCAGGTGAAATCGCCCCGGCCCATCAGGGAAGAATTAAGATCGATGCATTTGCAGCAGGATATGACAGGCTTGAAAAGGCAGAGCTCATTCAGGGAGGTAAGGTAATCGCAGGACAGTACGCATTCGAAGGCGACGACGGCTATGAAGGTTTTCTTTCACTTCGCTTCGGATGGGGCAAAAAACATAAGAGCGCTGTCTGGGATGTGAAAGTAAGAACTGAGAAAGGAACAATAAAAAGTGTTACCGGACGTCTCCGGGGCATGGATATGGTCGATCCTCTGGATGCGCCAAAAAACGGAGCTGCCGTTCCTTCCCTTTCCTTTGAGAACGGGGAAGTATCAATGCATGCTGTTACGGACGGGAATGCCACGGCACAGACAGATTCCGCACAGGGCATGGTACTTGAAATAGACGGAACGAAAAGCACAATGATCATATGCACATGCCGGGTATTGTGGGACGGTGAGCTTACGGAAAAGGAATACCGTTTCCCGCTTGCAGAGCTCAGGGATTATCAGATGACGGAGTACATTAACGGTTTCGTATCCCCAGCACTGGAAGCAGGTGTTTTCAGGACCGGAAGCGAATGCCGCTGTCACATCAGCACTGAAATTATTACGGACAGTCAGGAAGCCATATATTTCAGATGCTATGAGAAGAACGGTGATGCAGTCTTCACTTCTCCTGTTTCCTTCCGGTAAAACATAACCCCTTATACTGTAAGATGCCTGGAAACAAAGCAGGCATCTTACAGGTATAGCTCATTCGGCAATGTCTGACTTTCCTGCACGTCAGTATCCTGAAGCATCAGGACATAAAAATTGAAGTAAAACTTACGCCAGAAAGATCAGACATGTGCATTTTCTTCAAGGTTCCGGCTTTTCTATCTGCAGCAGCCACCGCACTCCGAAAGCAGTTTCAACCCCGGATCAACAGCCTTGAAAACCCGCATG
>JBJEWN010000365.1:0-8441 GCA_051885075.1 Bullifex sp. | reverse complement strand
TTCTTTGAGAATGTCTGGAAAGGGTACAGGGAAAACGGAAACATAGAATGAGGAAAGATATATGGCACACCATGAGAAATTTCACTACAGGACACTTGATGAAGTAAAGGCTAAGTGCATTGAGCTTGGCATCACACTGCCATTTGCAGCTGACACATCATCACTTTCAGCACCGCTGAAGGTCGGGAACATAACGCTTAATAACCGTCTTGGATCGGCACCGATGGAAGGAGCCGATTCCCTTCCCGACGGAAGCCCATCGGAGATGACGCTGAGAAGGTATAAGAACATTGCTGAAGGCGGTGCCGCCCTCATGTGGTTTGAAGCGATATCGGTCGCACCTGAAGGCAGGTCCTCAAAGACACAGCTTCTCATCTCAAAGGACAATGTCAGTGCATACAGGCGCTTTACGGATTCCCTGAAGGAAGCAGGACTTAAGAAGAACGGCTATGCTCCGTACCTTATCCTGCAGGCAAACCACTCGGGAAGATATTCAAACCCTGACAACAGACCTGCTCCGCTCATCGCATACCGCCATCCATACCTTGAACAGTTCAGGGCTGCCGATGACGGATGCATCGTTTCAGATGACTATCTGAAAAAGACTGAGGAGAACTTCGGAAAAGGGGCACGTCTTGCAAAGGAAGCGGGGTTTGATGCAGTGGACATCAAGTCATGTCACGGCTATCTCTTTCAGGAAGCAGCATCCGCATACAATCGTCCGGGACTCTACGGAGGGTCCTACGAAAACCGCACGAGACTATTGAAGAACTCGATCAGGGCTGCACAGGTTTACGAGGATGACACCTTCATGGTGACATCAAGACTCGGCATCTACGACGGTTATCCCGAAGGAGGAGGTTTCGGGCAGAAGGATGACGGACAGCAGGACCTCTCAGAGCCGGTAAGACTTGTGAAGGAACTGAAGGCGATGGGTCTTTCGATGATAGACCTCACGATGGGAAACCCGTATGTGACGACCCACGTGACAAGGCCCTTCGACATGGGTAAGTACCCACCTGAGGAACACCCCTTTGAGGGCCTTTACAGGATGATTTCATCCATTGCTGAAGTAAAAAAGGCTGTTCCGGACATGGTCATCTTCGCTTCCGCACCCACCTATTTAAGGCAGTTTGCGGATCTCTACAGTGCAGGTGCAGTTGAAGACGGAATGTGTGACGGCATGCTCTTCGGCAGAATGCAGTTTGCGGATCCTGATTTTGCGAATGAGATCGTGAACGGAAGAATAGACGGAAATAGAGTCTGTCTTACATGCGGAAAGTGCGGCGACCTTATAAGGTCCCATAAGCCGACCGGATGCGTGATAAGGGACAGTAAAACCTTCATGCCATACTACAGGGAGTTCCTGGAAGAGAAGAAAAACCTTCCGAAGAACTTCAGAGGATGACAGGCTCGGCCGAGCCTGTTTTCTTCAGATCTGAACGAACAGACTGTCTGCAGTCAGAGTTTTTGAGAAAACTGAATCATACTTGGAAGGACTGGTCCCATTTGTCGTGACAAGTACCATCTGGAGTCCTTTTCTCACCTTATTATGTTCTTCAGTTCTGAAAGCTTCGATTCTGTTCCGGATCCTCAGATATTCTTCTTTTGTGAGGTGAAACAGTCCTGCTGAGTATTTCACCTCACATAGCGTGATCATATTGTCAGCCCGGTCTATCACGATGTCAATCTGCGCACCGGTCTGACCATTCCGACTCCTCCAGGAATAAAGTTCCTTATTGATTGAATCAAGATGGAGGGCATAAACAAGCTCATCAGCATGGTAAATGCATATACGCTCAAATGACAGTCCATACCATACATTTACTTTGGAAGAGAGCATATTTCGCCTCCACCAGTAACCATCTTTACTCATCAAAGAAGAAAAGTGATGGTGGAAAAGTGAATAAAAATCAATTAAACGGTAGATGCATCCATTGACCCTGCTGCCATTACTGTATGAAGCGATGAAATCGCAGTTCTCAAGATCCTGAAGTATCTGCGTCAGCGCAGCCCCGCTGGTCATCAGGACAGTTTCTGATATTTCCTTGCGCGTGAGGCCATCGCGGCTGACGGATAATGCTTTGATTACAGCCATGTACGGGCCGGGATTTCTGAATAAGGATCTGTACAGATTTCCGTATTCCGCAGCAAGTTCTCCATCTCTGGAGAAAAAGAGATTATCCATATTTTCTTCCACGGACAGAGTGAAATCAATTTTATCCCAGTAATATGGTACGCCACCTATTGCAGAGTACATCTGAATATAATGCAGCCTATCCCAGGGACTGTTGTGTTTCTTACCGTATTCCTCCGTCTCAAACAGTCTGAAAGGTCTTAAGTGTATCTGTTTTGTGACACGGTTATGCAGTCCACCCCTGTCATTGATTACCTTGTTTATTATCCAGTGTGTTGCCGATCCGCTGATGATAAGCATAAGATTGTCATACATGGACCCCTTTACATTCCAGAAATGTTCAATGGCCTTTATGAATCCTGAACGTGGAGTATCAAAAGATGATATCTCATCAATATATACGATACAGCGTTTATCAGCAGCACTGCTCCTGATAAGTTCATCCAGGCAGGAAAAGGCTTCTCCCCAGTTATCAGGCATTTTATCTTTATAGCCATATTCTCTGAGGGCTTTGGAAAAAACCTCGATTTCCTCTCTGAAAGAACCGTTCAGCATACCTGACACATAGAATGAGAACTGATCGGCAAACAGGCTTCTGACAAGGAAGGTCTTGCCTACCCTTCTTCTCCCGTATACTGCCACGAACTCACTCCTGCCTGAGCCGTAACACTTTTCCAGTTCATATATCTCCTTCGTTCTTCCGACGAAGTGGGGATCCATTTTTCTCATAATAATAATTATGACAATAACATTGAAAACAAGTCAATTATAATCTGCCAAAATCTCTTATTTAGATACAGTTTTGGCTGATTATAAAAAAATCCAAAAGATACTTTTTATATATTATTATATTTTATAACTAGTTATAAATATTAATTCAAATCTATCCAGAATTAACTATAAATAACATATTTTGGATAAGTATAAAACAATCTCATCAAGAACACTCAAGGTTTCCATTCACAGTTAAAGATCCTTGATCAGCATGAACCTGTTTTTAAGCTCTTTTGCTATATGATCATAGCAATCAGAAATAGAACAAGTCCTCAAATTTTCTTTTCAGGGCAAGTGAAAGGATAAGAGCAAGTTTGGCAGTTGGACTGTACTGTCCGGTTTCTATGGAGCTTATGGTATTTCTCGATACCCCGACCATTTCCGCAAGTCTTGCCTGAGACAGTCCTTTTTCTGTCCTGACTTCCCTGATCCTGTTCTTAAGTATCAGTTCATCGTCCATAAGCATCACCCGACAATCTGGATAAACCAGGAAATGAGAAAGCACAGTGCCGCAATTGTGTACATTACCCCTACAAAAAGCTCATGGCGCTTCTTTAACCTGAAATATTTGATCCAGAATACTGTTGCAAGTCCTCCGAAGATGCAGAAAAGCATTTCAACAGGAATACTCGAAAACACGACTGCGTCTGCAACTACGATTACTGCCGTAAGACTTACAGCCACAAGCCAGCCTGTCTGTATTGCTGATTTCGATATCTCGATGTCGGCAACATCCATTCCTTTCATCTCTTTCCGGCTTTTCTCAAGTATTTCTTCTTTTGTCATGCAAACCTCTCATTGCCAAGCATACTTGGCATGAATCATATTACATATGCAAAGTTCACTTGTCAATAACTTCTCCATGAACAATAACCCTGCCACCATCAGGACAGCATGCATCAAACTCCTTTGACATGGTCTTCCCATAATCAAGAACCCCTCCGCAAAGCAGTGCATAGACTGATGGATATACAATGTTCCAAAGTTCATGGCACACAGGAGGACAGACATCACAGATGATAAACTCCTGTCCTGCTTTCATGACTCCGCTTCTGCACCTGGATTCAAGAACGGTAAGTTTTACTTTTCTCATAAAAAACTCCTGAAACAATAATACCCTATAAAGTTACATATCTGAATAATGACACTATTCATACCTAATTCAGAATATTTAATTGCTATTAATTAATCTTTACTAAATGGTTAAGTCTATTTATTTTCTGCTAGAACAAATTAAAAACTATTAGTTTTAGCTAAAAATCTTGATTTTCTGCTAAAAGTCTTGATTTATAACACATTTTAGCAGAAAATACATATATCGGAGGATGCATGAGCTTAATCGGAAGGAAAAAGGAAGTACAGATACTGACTGATCAGTACAATAAATCAGAGTCTGTTTTCCTTGCATTATACGGAAGAAGAAGAGTGGGAAAAACCTTTCTTGTCAGACAGACACTCTCATCTCATATGACATTCTCATATTCAGGAAAAGCAAATGTTTCAAAACAGAACCAGCTACGGTCATTCCGGCTTGCACTTATTGAGAACGGACTTGACGACTGTCCTGTACTGAAAGACTGGTTCACGGCTTTCCATTATCTGAAAAAAATAATTGATTCTTCAGCGGAAAACAGAAAAGTAGTTTTCATTGATGAAGTTGCATGGATGGATAATCAGAAGTCCGACTTCATACCTGCACTTGAGGGATTCTGGAATGAGTGGGCATCAAACCGAAATGACATCTTCCTGATCATCTGCGCTTCTGCAACTTCCTGGATAATCGATAATGTATTTCATAACCGCGGAGGACTCCATAACCGGGTTACATTGAGAATGCGACTGACTCCGTTTACACTCAGTGAATGTGAAGAATACAGCATGAATGCAGGTCTTGGGTTATCACGCCTGCAGATACTTCAGCTGTATATGGTTCTGGGCGGTGTTGCATGGTACTGGACCCTGCTTAGGAAAGGTTATTCAGCAATGCAGGACATAAAGCTGTTGTTCCTTGATGATGACGCCCCTCTCAGAGGAGAGTTCAAAGAGCTCTACTGTTCTCTTTTCTCAAAGCCTGAGAAATATATGGATATAATAATGGCCTTGGGTAATAGATCAGCCGGAATGAACAGACAGGAGCTTGCAGCAGAATGCAGGCTGTCCAACAATTCCAAACTGGGCCACATGCTTGAAGAGCTTGAAGAGTGCGGATTTATCAGAAAATACACGCCTTTCGGAAAGAAAAAGAACGGAATGGTTTTTCAGCTTACCGACAGCCTTTCCTTATTTCATATCAACTTTCTGTCGCACCTGGGCCGGGATATCAGACCAGAGATGGTTCTTTCTTCACCTTCTTTTATGAGCTGGTGCGGCCTTGCATACGAGAAAGTCATCCTCAATCACATGAGAAAAGTGAAAGAGGCAATGGGTATCAGCGGAATAAGCACGGAGATGTACACATGGCGGTCTGATCCGGGAAAACTCAGGGAAGGAGAACATGGCGCTCAGATTGATATTGTCATCGACAGAGCAGATGGTGTGATAAGCCTTGTCGAAGTCAAATGGTCTTCAGATGGTTCACCCTTCACCATTACGGGAGAAACAGAGAAGGAACTTCTGAATAAAAAGAAGGTTTTTATGGAACAGACAGGTACAAGGAAAACTGTATTCATCACCATGTTCACTCTGACAGGGCTGGTGCGGAACGTACATTCAGACTGTGTTCAGAGCTTCCTGACACTTGATGATCTTTTCTGATCATAAAACTTCACTGCAATCAGTTCCCGGAGACGGGTATCAACCCTTTGCCTGATTTCCTGTGCAGGGGGTATGTATCACAGATAATCTTCAGACTTAATTTACTTAAATTAAATCGTAATTTGTTAAATCGTGATTTGACAAATCATAATTTAATAAATATCATTATCCTATGGATAAGTTCATAGGAAGAGAAAGAGAACTGACTGAGCTGAAAAGAAGACTGGACTCAGAATCATTTGAATTCATTATTGTTTATGGTCGCCGCAGGGTAGGAAAGACCTTGCTGATTGAGAAAAGCATCGAAAACAGGAAATGCATCTTTCTCCAGGGAACTTCCAATGTGAAATATAATCTTGAAGAGCTTTCCCGGCAGGCCTGCCTTCTGTTTCCAGAGTATCAGGGACTGATCAGTTTCAAAACATATCAGGATTTCTTCAGATTCCTTGCCAGGAAAGCAAAGGATGAAAATATGATTGCCGTCTTCGATGATATTTCCTATATCGCACAGTCTGACGTCTCATTTCTTGAGATACTTCAGAACTTCGTCGATCATGATTTCAGAAACGGCAGACTTAAAATCATCCTCTCCGGATCCGCAGTTCACTTTATGGAAAGCAATGTTTTGGGGCCGCATAGCCCGCTGTTCGGAAGAAGGACACTTTCCTTAAAACTGAATCCCTTTTCAATTGAGGAAAGCGGGCGCTTCCTGCCTTCGTGGTCACTTGATGATAAGGCTGCCGCCCATGTACTGACAGGAGGAATTCCATTCTATCTGAAGCTTTTCTCATCATTTGAAAACCTGAAATCTGCAGTGGATAATCTTTTTTTCACTCCCACGGGTTTTCTCTACAACGAAGTACGTGTCCTTCTGAACGGTTTGGTAAGATCAGTTTCCAACTATGAAATGATTCTGTCAGCAATAGCCGGAGGCGCAAATAAAACAGGCCTCATTGCGGATAAGACAGGGCTTGATAAAGCAAATGTAAGCATTATTCTGCGTAATCTGTCCCTTATGGGAATTGTGGAAGAAGTATATTCCATAGCTCCGAAAGTGAAAAAACTGGGATGGCATATCTCTGATGGATATTTTGCTTTCTTTTTCGCCTTCGTGTACCCTAACCGCAATCTGATAGAAAGGAATCTGGGAAAAAGCGCATCAGAGACTGCATGCAGAAACCTGAATACATTCCTGGAACATGGGATGGAGCCTGCTTTCAGGGAGCATGTCCTTGGCATCAGTAAATTTTCCCCGGAGCGATACGGCTTTGCAGAGTTTGCATACCCCATTACACGTCAGAACGAGGAAATAGACCTTGTAGCCATAGACAGGGATGGACGATACCTGGTCGGAGAATACAAGTGGAAAAAGGAAAGGACAGGATCAGATGTACTCTCCTCACTGCTGGGAAAAGCATCACTGCTTTCCTCATCCATATATGGTTTGTACGTATGTTCAAAATCAGGCTTCACGGAAGCGGCCATTGAAATGGCTGCTGCGGATGAACGTTTTCATCTCATAACAGGAGAGGAACTGCTGGGCAAAAAGCCGAATACCCATGCGTGAAAAGACAATCATGGATATACAGAAACTGCACTGAATGCACATCCATGCTGTGTGACGCCTGACAATCTATTCTGATCGGAGGTCTTCCCGGTAACCAACGACACCCTTCCCTTCACTTGAAAACAGAAGCGTGAAAACGCGTACGTTCTTACCTGATGCGATATATCGGGTCACATATCCCTTCTTTCTGATCTGTTCAAAGCCTTCCCTATAGCATGCTTCAGGCTCCCTGCCATGGTCCATCTTCAGTTCGATCAGATATACTGTTGAGCTGTTGGACAGTGTGAGATCGCCACGGCCATAAATCGACTGAAGAGCGGAAATTACGGAAAAGCCGACCAGTCTGAATATTATGTGAATTATCGAAAGATAGTAGTTCTCATACATATCTTTCCGTATGATGGTTGGGATGTCTGCAACAAGGGATTTTATGATTGTCATGATCCGGTCTGCATCATCGCGCATTATTGCCTTCTGTATTTCAGCCACTTCCATACCTGTGCTGTCATTCCGGCAACTTGTGAATTTGGGAAGAAGCGCATTCAGAAACCCTTTTTCCACCTCCTGATTGGGAAATCCGAGTCTGTATATATCGAAAAGCGGGTCATATCCCTTGATAGTGAGATAACCTGACTGATAGATCAGTGGCAGAAGATTCCCGGAAGAAGAATCGAATTCGGTGAAATCAGCAGCTGAAACATCCCTGTCATCAATCAGGCTCAGTGCAAATGAAGGTGTATGCTCCTGTTGCCTGATCAGAAAGGAAGGAGTGGCTGTTCTGAACCAATACTGTCCATAATCCCGTTCACGGAAGGCCAGCAGGACAGAGAAAGGATTGAATACTTTTCACCGTATTTTGAGAAGCAGTATCCGTCATACATGGTCTTAAGTCTTAATTTAACTTCTTCCAAAGTAACATGTTTTATATCCGCAAGGGTTCTCATCTCCTCGGAGAATACACTTAACAGTTCTTTTTCAGTGATGCCGCATATGGCTGAATATGCATCTGACGTACTGATATCATCCAGCTGATTCAGTCCGGAAAAAATAGTGACATGGTCTATGCGTGTGATTCCTGTCAGAAAACAGAATCTGATATACCGGTCACTTTCCTTTAGCGGTCCGTAGAAGGATCGAAGTACAGCCCTGTTCCTGTTCTCATTCTCACCATATAAGGCATCAAGGATCGGCTTGTCATATTCATAGTGA
>JBJEWN010000364.1:0-8469 GCA_051885075.1 Bullifex sp. | reverse complement strand
GAAGGTTAAACAGCTGATAGCCTTCGCTTACAGGGCACCTGTAATCCTTATCGGAGTGGATGATGAGAGTGGGAGTTGATGCAGAAGTGATGATTGCTTTCATGGGCGACCTGTCCCAGAGCTTCTCAGGTTCATCGATTCCCGCAGCGCACTGATCCGGGACAAAATAGGGTCCGATATCGCTTGTCCCCCAGAACGCAACCCAGTTCACGATCGAACGCTGTGTCACAATCGCGGCAAAACGGTCACTGTGTCCGAGGATCCAGTTGGACATGAAGCCGCCATAGCTTCCACCCGTCTCACCGACTTTGGTCCTGTCGATGTCGGGATATTGTTCAAGCACCTTATCCGTGAAGGTCATCAGATCATCGAAGTCAATCGTACCGTATTTACCCCTGATGTCAGCAAAATCATCACCCCTTCCGTCAGAACCTCTGGGGTTTGTCCAGAAGACGAAATATCCTTCATTGGCCCAGAGCCTCATCTCATGCATGAACACTTTTCCATATACTGTCTTGGGACCTCCATGGATATCAAGAACGGCAGGATATTTCCTGCCCTTCTCATAACCATAGGGCTTCAGTATCCAGCCCCTGAATGATACACCGTCATTTTCAAAGGTTACTTCCTCAGGGTCTCCGGCATATTTATCATGCAGGACATCATCGTTGATATGAGTGAGCAAATTACCTTTTTCATCATAGAGTTCCTGAAGACGCTGTCCCTGAAGACCTGCGAACACCACATGTCCATCATGGACGTCAAAGGAATCAACGCTTCCTTCAAGGTCAGTGACCCTTTCAACATTTCCTGATGCATCAAGTCTGAAGATGTTTGACATGTATTCCTCAGTCGATGTGAAGTAGAGATATTCACCATCCCTGACCACGTCAGGACCGCCCCCGAGACGGACATCTGATCCTACACTGCTTCCGATTGCCTGACCCCACTTTTTAAGAAGTACGGGTTTTCCTTCTTCCAGACGGAAAAAGTCAGGATTCTGATTAAGTCCGTACTTATCAAGAGGTGAACCTATTGCAATGATATCATCACCAAGATGATAAACCGACTCAACTGTGATATATCCGTCATCAAGCACCCTCTTCCATTCACCTGTTGAAATGACCACTTCCCTGACTTCGGAGAAGAGCTGTTCCCTGACGCTTGTTCTTACCTGCCCTGAAACAACCAGTTTCGTCCCGTCAGGGGAGATGGTGAAGTCATATGCACTGAAGCCGTCCGAAAAGACTTCCTTAAGGGAGTTATCCTTATAAAAGCACAGTACTGTGCGGCGCCCTGCGGTATACCCCTCACCATTAAGATAGAAGCCCATTTCGGAAATATCCTCATACCCCTCAAGCTCCTTCGCCTGTTTTGTTCTTTCTTCACCTCTAAGTCCGTTAAGTCTTGTATCCACTCCCTTAAGGACGGCAATGGTACCGTCATTGGCAAAGTCAAACTTACCAATATTCCCATCGAGAGCATATGCACACTCAGCTTCGCCTCCGTCGAGCGGAAGGGAGTATATGAAGGTCTTTTCTGCTTCATTTTTTTCCTTCTCACTTCTCTTTGCGGCAAAGTACAGCTTTCCGTCATGCACCTGATAACCACCGACGAGCCCGCCCGAAGTCAGCTTTCTCACTTTATTGTCACGTAATGTGAAAATGTTCTTCTCATAACCGTTCTTATCAATGTCTGCCTTTGCACAGATGAAGAAGATGCCGTCATCACGGAGTTTCACACCGGAAAGGTACGTGTAACTCAGAAAATCCTCAAGTTTCAGTTTATCCATGAGGATGAGTATATACCAACATTTTGCTTTTCACGCATAAACCTTTGTGATAGTCTTACAGTTGCATCAGATGGATGCACTTATCTATTCAAAGGGAGCAGATATATGGAAGACAGCAGTCGGAGTACATCGGACAAAGTACACTTGTGTAAGACTGCATCTTCCCATGCAGTCCTTTAACACCATTACCTTGTCATCACGGAACGTACTTTAATCCATGTGTCTCTGCATGGCGCTTTTTCAGTGCCAGAGGAGAATCATTATGAAGGAAATCAGGGAACTCCTGAAAGGCACGCTCACACCCAGGGCAGTGCAGGAAAAACTCATGAAATATCATGAGAGTGAAATCGCGGAAGCACTTTCGCTTCTGACAAAGGAAGAAAGGACAGAGCTGTACAGAATACTGACACCTGAACGTCTTGCAGAAGTGCTTGAATACACTGATGACAGGGGCAAATACCTTGAAGAGCTCAGTTTAAATACCCGACTTGAAATCCTCGACCATCTGGACACACCGGAAGTGACGGAATACTTAAGGTGTCTGTCACCGGCAGAAAGGGAGACAATGCTCTCGATGATGGATGACACCTTGAGGATTGAGGTTGCATATTCATCATCCTTCTCATCAGATCAGATCGGAAGCAGGATGACATCGGATTATGTATCGGTAACGGAAGGAACTTCGGTGAAAAATGCAATGAAGCATGTAATAGCGGCGGCAGCTGAGTGCGACAACATCTCCGATATCTTTGTCACTGACGGCAGGGGACGTCTTTCGGGAGCAGTATCCCTTAAGGACCTGGTAAAGGCAAGGGAGGATACACCTCTGAGCGCGATAACCATGACGGGATATCCCTTCGTCCGCGCCGAAAACGATATTGGGACATTAGGTGAATTCAGGGAGGATACGATCCCTGTGGTTGACTGTGAGGGAAGGCTGAGGGGTGTCATCACATCGCAGGAGATTACCCAGATCGTCGGGGACGAGTTTGGGGAGGACTATGCGAGACTTGCCGGACTGGCTTCAGAGGAGGAACATGATGAAACCGTGCTTCAGAGCGTAAGAAAACGTCTGCCCTGGCTTGTCATCCTCCTTGGACTCGGCATGGTCGTATCCTCAGTGGTCGGAGCTTTCGAACACGTGGTTGCCCACCTTTCAGTAATCGTGAGCTTTCAGTCGCTCATCCTCGATATGGCCGGAAATGCGGGAACGCAGTCACTGGCAGTAACGATAAGGGTTCTGATGGATGAAAATCTCAGCAGGAAGTCAAAAGTACAGTTCGTCCTTAAGGAAGCACGCATCGGGATAACGAACGGAGTGTCACTTGCCATTCTTTCATTCATACCGGTTGTCATGTTCCTCAGCTTAATGAAGGCTTATCCATGGACATCGGCAATGCTGTTTGCCACATGCACTTCCCTCGCCCTCCTGGCATCGGTGACTCTTTCAGGTGCGGTGGGTACAGTGGTTCCGATGATGTTCAGAAAGCTAGGCATAGACCCTGCGGTTGCATCGGGACCGCTCATCACGACAGTGAATGACCTGGTCGCGATAGTCATATACTATGGCCTTGCATGGATCCTGCTGATCAACATGGCAGGACTGTGATAAATCATTTGCTGATGGAACAACACTCAGGACACTGAAGTCACCAGCAGAGAAGCATGCATATGTTACTGAAAAGTTTTAATCTCCTGAGCATCGGAGCGATGCCCGGGAGATATCTGTCTTAATACTGTTCCTTTATAACCTCATCACCCCAGGTATCGGGAAGTACTTCATCGTTGAGCATGGTGACGTTTTCGTCAACATGGAGTTTCCCGTATCTGAAGTCACTGACGGTTGCCTTATGCTCATCAAGGTCGTATGTGATTTCACATGAAATAACCTTTGAGATGAAATCGTCAAATGATGTGCATTCATGGTTATCGGAAACCCTGACGGCGACAAAGTGCTTAAGGCCCTGGCTTATCACTTCCTTATCCTTATTCGCCCCCCTGTCAGTCAATGTAAATCCATTGGAGAAGAAGGCGGCCACATAGCTGTCATCGACCCTGACGAAGAGGTAATTTCCTTTCGTCCTTACTTCATCATAATCGTTGAAAGGACTCCAGGTGTGGATGTAATGGACAAGTTCCTCCGGGTCGATGTCGAAGAACATCGTGACCAGTGCCTTGTGCTGAACCACGAGGGGACAGGTACCGTTTCCGGCCCAGTATGCAGGACGGTTCTCTCCTGAAAATGCACGTTCTCCAGGATGGTTGACATAGAACTGCCTGTTCTTCCTTCCGAAGGAAAGATCGAAGACATGCTGCTGATGACCATGCTTAAATACTTTGAAGCGGTTTGCTGTTCCTACCGAGAACGTATTGGTCCTGTAGAGATATGTGTACACGGGATTAAGCCCCTGAACGGCCTTTACCGTGATGGCCTCCCCGTCCTTAACGCAGATGGTATCATTCTTCGGAGGCACATACGATGAGTATGCCATCAGGGATGCTGCTTTGTTGTTAACGCTCATCCTTCCGACTCCGTATCCGATCCAGGAGAAGAAGTTGGTCTCGATCTGGGTTCTTGCCTTCAGTGTCTTTTCATAGCATCTTCCGTAGGATGCGGCCATGATACCCCTGTAGCTGTTGTTCTCGATCACGCTGAAGGTGTAATCAAGAGCCTCTTTTGAAAGATTCCTGATATCCTCATCAGGACTGACTTCATAAAGCGTGAGAAGCCCATAGAAGTCGACAGGAAAATAGGTCGCGCTGTTCCACTCTGCATAGTGGTACTTATTGAAGTTGCCATACCAGTGGATCAGTCTTTCATGCCCGATTTTCATCTGCTCACGTCCCGTCCTTCCGCTGACGGTGAAGACATCATCAGGGAAAAGATAACCTGCAAGATACTGGGATGCATGGAACAGGAATGCATGGTTCTCACTGAAATACCACATGACATCATTACCCGGCTCATCTATCCAGTACCTGAAGCCCAGGAACACGTTTTTTATTTCCTCATAGAACTCATCACTGTAATACTCCCTCTGCCTCATGAGGCTCAGCAGCAGCGGAACAGCTCTGAAATCGGCACAGTCAGCCTTGTCAATGATCGTCTTCAGGGTTGTTCTGATGAATTTCTCCGTTGTTTCATCCATTCTTTTATCAAGATCCATCCTGATGATGGCTCTTGATATTTCATCCGCTCCATGGGAGTAAATGAACTTCTTCGCTTCAGCCCTTCTCTCTTCAATGGTTGCGGGAGCGTCCTTTTCCGTTTTTGAAACGGAATCGATCGCGAAGAGGGTTCTTCGCTTCAGCGTATAACCATCTGCATCCACTGAAAAATCGAATGTATATCCCCCGATCGGACACTCATCAACGGGTGCAATGACACCGAAAGATGCATCCTTACGGGCTGTGAAACTCTTTGCGCCCTTCCATACCGATGCATCGGAAGAACCGGAAATGGAAACCACCGTATCCCCGTCAAGTGTTTCAGGGTCATAACAGATCCTGAGATCGCCCTTCTCGAACACACCATGCTCCACATAAAGACTCTTCAGGAACTCTTCCTTTTTCCTGATCACATCAGGTCTTTCACACGGCACCATTCCCGTAATAGGTACTTCCCCGAGATACCTGATCTCGAAGTAGAAGAACACATCGCGCTCCGCAAGCTCATCCGCATGGACGTTCAGCTTATGCCTTCCTTCGGTCAGGTGAAGGGTAAGGTATGTGTCTCCGGGTATGTTTCTTGTATACGGAGCGAATACAAGTTTTTCCTCACCGTCGACCCAGAGTTTCATGCCTCCGCAGGTGAAAACCCTGAATCTGTAGTCATCTTCCCGACTGATCTCTATTTCGGTTTCTCCGTTGATTGAAATCACATGCGGAGTATGAATGAACGTGGAAAAATCCACACGGGTATTCTCAAATGGGAAATACATATGTTCATACGGACCTTCATAAAGCTCCGCTTTGCTTATGTCGTGTGTTTCAAGAAAGGCCTGACGGACAGGATACACTATCTGAACATAGCCTTCCCCCATGTTGACTTCGGCATCAAAAGTCGTGCATGGAGAAGAAAAAGGTGTCCTTTTCATCTCATCAAGACGCCAGCGGGTAATGCTTTCATTATTCTGGATCTTATATTCGTAATATTGCATTTACACTCCTCCATAGGTAAGCATACATGGAATCACGGCAAAATCTTTACGGAATTTGTCAGAGAGAACGATAATTCTCTCATTTTTTTACTTCTCAATATGGCAAACCTCTTTTCAGGGGTGTAAAATGGATGCATGGAAGAGATTAAGATCAGATCACCGGAAGGCCTCCACATTCTGATAAACCAGGATACGGATCCATTCTTCATGTACCTCGATTACGATGTCAGAAGTGAGCAGCTCAACATGGAGTTCCAGCACTACCATGACTTTTATGAGATGTTCATCATGGTTGACAGTTCTGCCGGTCATCTCATCGAAGGTCAGTTCTACAATCTCAATAAAGGAGACATAGTCCTGATCAATCCCGGTACGCTCCACAAATCAGTATATTACGGAAAGGATAGCACACCGAGAATTGTCATCAGGTTTCGCCTTGAAACAATTGAAAAAAGAATCGGAGGGACGAGAAGGGTCCTTTCCATCTTTGATCCTTCAAATCCCGTTCTGCGCCTTCCTCAGCATGAAAGTGAAGAAGTCATGGGCATGCTCAGTAATATATATACCCTGAAGAAAAAGAGTTCCGATTATCAGGATCTGGAAGTTGTGTCCCTCCTTGTGAACTATCTATGCAGGCTGTATCACTACAGGAACATGAACTGTTACACGAATGAAACATTCGACAAAGTGACACAGAAGGTTTACTCGATAGCAGGCTACATACATAAGCATTACAGTGAGGAACTGATGCTTGAGGATCTGGCAGATAAGTTCTACATCTCTTACTGTTACCTCTCACGTAAATTCAAGGAAGTCTCAGGTTTTTCTCTTGTGCAGTACATACAGATGACGCGGATCAGAAATGCCCAGAAACTTCTCATCAACACGGATGAGACGATTCAGAGCATTTGTGAAAAGTGCGGATTCACTTCCTTTTCCCAGTTCAACAGAGTGTTTGAAAAATACTGCACCGTGCCCCCTTCAGTTTTCAGAAAAAAGGGCCGGGAAGGCAAAATCAATCTGAAAAAACTGGAAATATAATCACTGAAAAGTAAAAAAATGCAATATATTTCCTGATTATAAGAAAAAACCAGCATATCTTGTTCATTTCTTCTCCTATAACCTATACCCAACATGGGAGGCAGAACAATGACAGGAATCATGAATGCATATGGTGACGGACTCAGGGACGACACCAAGGCAATTCAGGAAGCTCTGGATAAAAGAGGTCTGGTCGTATTTGAGAGCGGAAAGACATACCTTTCCTCATCTCTGATAATTCACTCTGACACAACGCTCTATTTCGAGCCGGGATCAAAGCTGAAGGCCAGTGAGGACATAAACACATACATTCATCCGGCAGAGGTAGACAATGATGAAACGAGGGGAGTCGGAACTCCGGTAACAAGGAAGCCCGCATTCGTGTTCCTTTATGCACTGGGTGAGAAAAACATAACGATCGAAGGGGATGGGGAGATCAGCGGAAGCTGCGATGCATTCCTGACAAATGTCACGAAGTACCACAGGGATGCCCCGATCTATCCGCGTCCCACAATGATTTATTTCGAAAACTGCAGAAACCTTAAGTTCCGCGGGATCACACTGAAGGATGCCCCTTTCTGGACGCTTCACACAGCAGGATGCGACAACGTCCTTGTGGACGGAGTCACCATAGACAATCCGCTGGATGCGGCTAACAGTGACGGAATCGATCCCGACCACAGCAGAAACGTGAGGATCGTCAATTCTTCGATTGCGTGTGCTGATGACTGCATCGTTTTGAAGAACTGCAACGGCAACAATGAGTACCATAACACAAAGGATGTCATAATCTCGAACTGTCACCTCATAAGTACCAGCGCGGCACTGAAAATCGGAACGGAAGGTGTTGATGACTTTGAAAATGTCCTTGTGGAAAACTGCATAATCGACTCATCAAACAGGGGAATCTCCATTCAGGTAAGGGATAAAGGAAACGTCAGGAACGTTCATTTCAGGAACATCCTTATCGAGACCAGGCGCTTTTCACACCAGTGGTGGGGATCAGCGGAGCCCATTGCCATCACGACTTACAACAGGGACACAGACACGGATTCAGGCATCATCGAGGATGTGACATTTGAAAACATCACAGCAACATGCGAGAACGGAATCTTCATCGACGCTGAGGAAAGCAAAATCAGAAACATCCTTCTCAGAAACGTTAAGGTGCATCTTGTAAAAAAGAGCAAATGGGCAACTACGGGACACGACATGAGACCGAAATACAACGAACCGATGTACACCGAGGAAAAAGTCGGAGCCCTGAGTGCACGTAACGTATCCGGTCTCAGGCTCGAGAACTTCAGTTACGAGATCGATGCTCATGAGAACTTTGCCCCGGAAAACCCTGTAAAGCTTGCAAATACAAGTATCGTAACTTGTTAAATCATACAAAAAGGAGAAAAGTGTATGGCAACAAAGAAGAAAAATCCTTTGGACCATAACCAGAAGTGGGCGCTGCTGTTCTGTGGTCCG
>JBJEWN010000363.1:0-2097 GCA_051885075.1 Bullifex sp. | reverse complement strand
TATTTCTGACGAAGGAATTGTGAGTAGAGGTATTTTTACTTGCTGGAAAGACTTGTGTAAAAACTACACATTCCTAGACGGAACACCATGCGGAAAGTTGAAGGAGGAAGATTATGAGTAAAGCCTGGGAATATGAATGCTATGATCCCGATGATGGAATTCTTATTTTCTTCGCTGATACAAGGAATAAAGCAAAGCAGATTGCTTATGAATGGGATTCTTATTATAGGAAATATATTGATATTTCTGTCAGCAGAGTTCCTGAACTTGATTATCTCAATCATGAAAGCGGTTACGAGATGAACTGGAGTAATCATGATGACAGGGAAGCAATGGTCAAAATAGGAATGTTCTGCCTTGACCCTTCAGCTGTTTTTATTGACATATGTGAAGATTGTATTAAAAACGATTCATGCTGGGCTTATGAACAGGAGCTGAATGAATGTACATCGTGACTTATGAACAGTATGGAAAAAAGCAATCTGAAACTTTCCATGATAAGTGGGAAATATATCATCTTATCTGGGACAATAAATATACATCAGCACCTGTTGTCATCGCAGGAATATGGGAGGTTGAATGATGGACCTGTTTGACATACTCAGAATGGAAATCAAGAAAAGATGCGACTACATCTCGGACTCCGGCAAGAATGCAAGATATATCAATGGTTATGTTTCGGCTCTTGAGTGGATATATGATCTTATTGACAGGCTTCAGGAGAATATCAATGAAAAGTAAACATATTCCACAGGCTGTCCGAGAGGAGCTGTATCTGAAATACGGTGGTCACTGTGCTTACTGCGGATGTGAACTCAAACCTTCATCAATGAAGGTTGACCGTGTCGGTAAGGAAGATGTCCCATGCTGCGGATCATGCTACAGCTTCAAGAAAGGTCTCTCCATTGAAGCTTTTCGTATGCGTATTTCCTGCATACCGGAAAGGATAAGGACAGAGCATCCATATTTTTCAATAGGTGAACGTTTCGGTGTCGTAGGACGCACTTCGAATGATGTCGTATTTTATTTTGAGAAGGAGAATGCTGATGTGTGAAACATGTTCTTATCATCAGTGTGTCGGAACATTTCACAGGTGTTCGCATCCTGATAAAGAGAAACCACTCTTAAAATCATTGAATCCGAAATCCTGCCCTCTGTCCAGACGCAATTTACCATCAAAGCTTATAGAGGAGAACAGAAAGCTGCGCTCTGATATATCCACTCTTCAGGAGATGCTTACCCGTGCCCTTATCGAACGCAATCAGCTTGAGACTGATATTCTTTATTACAGAAGGAGACTTGGCAATGATCTATGATGTCGGACTGAAAATAAACGGTCAGCTGTACGTTGAGGTCATAGCCTCGAATGATAAGGAAGCCAGGGAAAAGGCGCTTTCTTATCTTTCTTCCGTTTCTGATATATCATATGCAGAGGTGAGCGCCGTTACCACAGAAATACCGCCTGAGAAGAATAAGGAAGATTATTCCTCTCATGAGGAGGAGGTATATCAGTGACCCTGATACAGCTGCTGTCCATATGTCTGTGCATGTGTCTGTTCATCACCGGAATAACCATTACGGCAATAATCAGGAGCAGAAAGTACGGTCATATTGCAGGTTTAATCGCATGTCTGACACTTAATCTCATGACGGTAAGCGTTTTTACCGTCATGATTCTGCTGGAGGTAAGAAAATGAAAGTATTCATAGTTCAGATAATATTCTTCATGTGTTGTGCTTATATTATAGTCTGGCTGAACAATAGGCACAGAAGCAGAGGTATTGTTACCCTGGCATCCTTTGAAGACCGCATTAACCGAAAAACACTCACAATCAGGTACCGTGACAACACATACCTTGTATGTTCGGTTTCGGAACACAAAACTATGGAAGAAGCCGTTAATGAAGCGGAACGCATTTTGCCCGACCCCATAGATACGACTTTTACCTTACACTAGCAGGAAAAACAATTCTTTATCCTGCAAACAATAGCAGAATCGGGTACCTTTACCCCACCTGTCCGAGCTGTTTTCCCCAACACATCTGTATAAACCTGTCAGAAAACCAACTTCGAACGAGAGAAGGCGCGTCGGGCGGG
>JBJEWN010000362.1:0-8533 GCA_051885075.1 Bullifex sp. | reverse complement strand
CAGACCTGACGGTACCTATATCAGGTTCGATGACAACGCATGCGTTATCATCGATGCCAACAATAACCCACGCGGTAAGCGTATCTTTGGCCCGGTAGCACGTGAGCTCCGTGACGGCTACATGAAGATCGTTTCACTCGCACCGGAAGTGTTGTAGGAGAAAAACACATGAGACTAAAGAAAAACGACACAGTCAAGATTATTGCAGGAAAGGATAAAGGCAAGATCGGTAAGATTGTGAAGATCAACCCGGAAACCGAAAGGGTTATCGTCCAGGGCGCCAACATGGTTACAAAGACCATCAAGAAGAAGAGCCCGCAGGATAAGGGCGGTATCATGGTTGTTGAAGCTCCGATTCATGTTTCAAACGTTGCCCTCGTAAGCAAGGACAAGACATCAAGAATCGGATACAAGTTCGAGAACGGAAAGAAAGTCCGTTATGCAAAGAAGACAGGTGAGGTGCTCTAAGATGGCTGAAAAGTTTATCCCTAATTTCAAAGTGAAGTACACTGAGACAGTTGCACCTGAGCTGATGAAGGAGTTCGGTTACTCTTCCGTCATGCAGATTCCTGCCATCGAGAAAATCACAGTATCTGTAGGCGTCGGTGAAGCGACGACCAACAAGAAGCTCCTGGACGCAGCTGTCAAGGAACTCGAGCAGATCACAGGCCAGCATGTCGTGAAGACCAGAGCACGCAAGTCCATCGCTAACTTCAAGGTCAGGGAAGGACAGGAAATCGGTGCCATGGTTACCCTCAGGGGAGACAACATGTGGTACTTCCTCGAGAGACTCATCAGCATCGCGCTCCCTCGTGTCAAGGACTTTAAAGGTGTCAATCCCAATGCCTTCGACGGTCACGGAAACTACTCTCTCGGTATCACCGAGCAGATCATCTTCCCTGAGATTGACTTCGATAAGATCGAAAGGGTTAGCGGCCTGAACGTTGCAATCGTCACTACTGCTAACACGGACGAGGAAGCATTTGCCCTGCTGAAGAAGCTCGGCATGCCGTTTGCTAAATAAGGAGCTTTTTCAATGGCAAAGAAGTCTTTAATCGTTAAATGTAACAAGGACCCGAAGTTCTCAACGCGTTCTTACAACCGCTGCAGAATCTGCGGACGTCCCCGTGGATATATGCGCAAGTTTGATATGTGCAGGGTCTGCTTCCGCAAACTTGCAAGTGAAGGCCAGATCCCTGGCGTTACCAAATCTAGCTGGTAGGAGTAGAGATATGGCAGTAAGTGATCCAATTGCTGATATGCTGACTAAGATCAGAAATGCTAGTCTGGCAAAGCATGAGAAAGTAGATATTTCAACTAGCAAGATGAAGCTCCAGATCATCAAGATCATGAAGAACGAAGGCTTCATCAAGAACTTCAAGAAGGTAACCAAGGATAACATGTCCGTTATCAGGGTTTATCTCAAGTACGATGATGCTCAGGCACCGGTCATCCACGGTCTCGAGCGTATCTCCACACCGGGTCGCCGTGTTTACAGCGGTTACAAGGATATGCCCCGTGTCTATAACGGTCACGGTGTTGTGGTAGTCTCATCTTCAACCGGCGTCATCACCGGCAAGAAGGCCACTGAGAACAAAGTCGGCGGCGAACTGATCTGCACGATCTGGTAAGGGAGGAATAAATGTCACGTATCGGTAAATTACCCGTTGCAATCCCTGCCGGAGTAAAGGTCAGCGTTACTGACGGGCTCATCACTGTTGAGGGACCCAAGGGAACTCTCACACAGAAGACACGCCCTGAGGTTTCAATCGAAGTCAAAGACAATGAAGTCCTCGTAACACGCCATGACGATGAGATGGCCAGCAGAAGCTGTCACGGCCTCTACCGCCAGCTGATCCACAACATGATCGTGGGTGTAAGCCAGGGCTACACAAAGGTTCTCGTCATCAACGGTGTCGGTTACAGAGCAGAACTTAAGGATAACGTCCTCACACTGGCTCTCGGTTATTCAACCATCATCGACTACATCATTCCGGAAGGAATCACTGCCAAGGTTGACGGAACCAAGGTTGCAGTTTCCGGTATCGATAAGGCTAAAGTCGGTCAGGTCTGTGCCGAGATCCGCTCTCTCAGAGGTCCTGAACCCTATAAGGGCAAGGGCATCAAGTATGAGACCGAGAACATCCGCCGCAAGGTCGGTAAGTCCGGTGGTAAGAAATAAGGGGTAGGTTAAATGAACAGAATTGTCGATAAGAATCGCAAATTAGCAAAGCGTAAGGCACATATCAGGAAGAGAATCTCCGGAACTCCGGAGCGTCCCCGCATGACTGTGTTCAGAAGCAACCTCCACATGTATGTTCAGGTCATCGATGATGTCGCCGGAAAGACTCTTGTTTCCGCATCTACCGTTGAAGCTGACCTCAAGGGGCTTAAGAACAACGTTGCCGATGCCGCAAAGCTCGGTGAGACAGTCGGAAAGAGGCTTCTCGAGAAGAACATCGATACGGTGGTTTTCGACCGCAACGGTTACATCTACCACGGTATCGTCAAGGCCATCGCAGACGGTGCACGCGCTGCAGGCGTAAAGTTCTAAGGAGTTTGATATGGAAAAAGCTAGAGAAAAAGAAGTCAAGGACGGATACGTAGAAAAACTTATCAAACTCAACCGTGTTGCCAAGGTCGTAAAGGGTGGTAGAAGATTCTCCTTCTCAGCTCTGGTTGTCGTTGGTTACGGGGATGGAAGGGTAGGCTACGGCTTCGGTAAGGCAAATGACGTGACCGATGCCATCAGAAAGGCAACAGACAAGGCTAAGTCAAGCCTGATCACAGTGCCTCTCAAGGGAAACACGATCCCTCATGAGATGCTCGGCAAGTTCAAGAGCGCAAGCGTTCTCGTCCGCCCGGCTGTTCCCGGTACCGGTGTCATTGCCGGCGGTGCAGTCCGTGCCGTTGCAGATGCCGCAGGTATCAAGGACATGCTCAGCAAGTCCCTCGGTTCAAAGAACTCGATCAACACCGTCAAGGCAACATTTGACGCTTTCGAGCACCTCTTTGATGCTAAGAAGGTTGCAGCTGACAGAGGTAAGTCTCTGAAGGAAATGTGGGGTTAATTATGGCAGAGAAACAGATCAAGATCACACTCGTCCATTCAGTCGCAGGCACACTTCCCAAGCAGAGAAAAACCGTCAAGGCTTTAGGACTTGGTAAGATGCACAGCTCTGTTGTCCATGCTGCAACACCTGCCACACTCGGTATGGTTCGCACCGTGGCTCACTTAGTCAAAGTTGAGGAGATGTAAGATGGGACAGATTAACGCACCCTATGGTGCCAATACAAAAAAGACCATTGTCGGTCGTGGTGCTTCCTCCAAGGGAAGAGCCTGCGGTCGCGGTCATGACGGTCAGAACAGCCGCTCCGGCGGCGGTGTCCGCCTCGGATTCGAGGGTGGACAGATGCCTCTTTACAGACGTATCGCACGTCGCGGCTTCTCCAATTGCCCCTTCAAGGTGACATACGAAGTTGTCTCCCTCTCAACGATCAGCGACAAGTACGCTGACGGAGAGACAGTCAGCCTCGAGACCCTTAAGGCAAAGGGTATTGTCAAGGGTAATGGTGTTCAGGTTAAGGTCCTCTCAAACGGAACCCTTACAAAGAAAGTCGCATTTGAAGGAGTATGTATGTCTCAGTCTGCCAAGTCAGCTGCTGAGGCGGCAGGTTGCTCCGTAAAATAAAAAAAGAAGGCAATCATGTCAAATTCACTCACAGATATGATGAGAATGAAGGACATCAGAACCAAAGTACTTATTACGATCGGCTTACTTATTGTAAGCCGTATCGGAACGGTAATTCCGATTCCTGGTATCGATCCTAACGTTCTCGAGAACTACTTCATGCTCCAGAGCAATTCCACCACGGTGGGTTTTGCGGAGTACCTGAACTTCTTCTCAGGCGGTGCATTCAGCAACTTCTCGCTGTTCATGCTCGGTGTTATGCCCTACATCAGCACCCAGATCATCGTACAGCTCCTGATGCTTGTTGTGCCTTCCCTCAAGAAGCTTGCTCAGGATCCTCATGGCAGCAAGAAGATCCAGCAGTATACACGCTACGGTACGATTCTGGTATGTATGATTCAGGCTCTTGTCGTTACTGTGTATGCGAAGTCCATTGAAAGCTACGGGTTCAATGTCATAACGATCAACAGTACGGTGCTTTTCACGATCGTTGCGATGATTTCCACGACTGCAGGTTCCATGCTCCTTATCTGGCTCGGTGACAAAATCACCCAGCACGGAATCGGAAACGGTATCTCTCTCCTGATCTTCGCAGGTATCGTTGCCAGAATGCCTTCAGCTTTCGGTACACTGATCAGCAGCATCTCTGCAGGAACACTTAACCCGGTTGCTCTCATCCTTGTAGTGATCATGTTCGTCTTCGTTGTCATCATGGTCGTATATGAGGAGCAGGGCCAGAGGAAGATTCCCGTCAACTATGCAAAACGCGTTGTGGGAAGGAAGATGTACGGTGCAGGTTCATCCTACATTCCGTTCAAGATCAACCCCTCAGGAGTTATCCCTGTCATCTTCGCATCAGCGCTGCTGACATTCCCGCTTCAGATTGCATCATCCCTCGGAAATAATGTAAGATGGTTGCAGTCAGTCGCCAATTTCTTAAATCCTCAGGGTGCCCCCTATCTGATTATCTACACCCTGCTGATTATAGGTTTTGCGTTCTTCTATACTCAGATCAGTCTCAATCCGGTCGAGATGGCTAAGAACATCAGGGACAACGGCGGGTCAATCCCCGGCGTCAAGAACGAGAACATGGAGAAGTACCTCACAAAGGTGCTTAACAGAATCGTTCTTCCTGGTGCAATCTTCCTTGCTTTCATCGCCCTGATCCCGACTCTGATCCAGAAGTTTTTCAACTTCCCTGCTTCCGTGGCAATGCTCTTCGGCGGTACGTCCCTGATCATCATGGTCGGTGTATGCCTTGACACTGTCAGACAGCTTGATGGACTGATGAAGATGCATCACCACGATGGATTTGTCGGCTCAGGCCGCAAGACCAAAAAAATTTAGGAGCTTTAACTATGAAAGTAAGAGCAAGTGTTAAACCGATTTGTGACAAGTGCAAGGTCATCAGACGTGCAGGAGTTGTACGCATTGTCTGTGAGAACCCCAAGCACAAGCAGAGACAAAAATAATCTAGGAGGCCTTTAATTATGGCACGTATCGCAGGTGTAGACTTGCCTAATAAGGCAGTCAAGATCGCCCTGACTTATATCTATGGCATTGGCAGAGTTTCTGCAGAAGAGATCTGTGTGAAGACCAACATCGACCCCGATGTCAGGATCAACACTCTTTCCGCTGATGATATCGCACTCCTCAGAAAAGTGATTGAAGAGGAGTACAAAATCGAAGGTCATCTCAGGACTGAGGTCGCCCTCAATATCAAGCGTCTGATGGATATCGGCTGCTACCGCGGTCTCAGACACAGAAAGGGACTTCCTGTCCGCGGACAGAGGACAAAGACCAATGCACGCACACGCAAGGGTAAGAAGAAGACCGTTGCAGGAAAGAAGAAATAAGGGTTAGGTGAAGAAGTATGGCTAATGTAAAACGCAAAGCTAAGAAGACAGTTATCGAAGGTAATGTCTATATCCAGGCTACATTCAACAACACTATCATCACTGTGACTGACATTAACGGTAATGCCCTTTCATGGGCTTCTGCCGGTGGACTCGGTTTCAGAGGTGCTAAGAAGAGTACTCCTTATGCAGCTCAGACCACATGTGAGACCGCTGCGAAGAAGGCTATGGATTTCGGTCTTAAGGAAGTCAACGTGTTCGTGAAGGGACCCGGTGTAGGACGTGAGAGTGCAATCAGGACTCTCGGAGTCCTTGGACTCAAAGTCCGCTCAATCCGCGATGTGACCCCGATCCCTCACAATGGCTGCCGCCCGAGAAAGTCACGCCGTGTATGACCCATACGGGAGCTTATGCTCCCGCGGGTATTTGTGTTCGTTGAACGCATGATTTAAAAAAACAAGGAGTAATCATGGCACGTAAAAACCTACTTAAAGGCTTCAAAAAGCCTACAGGTATTTCCTATGACCAGAATGTGCTGACACCGGATTATGGCAAATTTGTCGCATACCCCTTTGAAAGAGGATTCGGACATACTGTCGGTAACACTCTAAGACGTGTTCTACTCTCATCCATTCAGGGCTATGCCGTTACTGCAGTACAGTTCACAACCTTTTCCAACGATGGTCGTGAACCTCACATCATCACATCGGAATATGAACCCATTCCGGGTGTCCGTGAGGACATTGCAGACATCGTCGCTGCTCTGAAAAAGCTTCAGATCGCTATGCCTGAAGACTGTGAAGGCACCACACTTACCATTTCCTGCAAAGGACCTGGAATCATTACCGGTGCTGATTTCGAAAAGGACCAGGTGACCATCACCAACAAGGACCTTGAGATCTTCACAATGATGGATGACTGTGATCTTGAGATGGTTGTGGATATCAATCTCGGTCGTGGTTATGTTCCCTCCGAACTTAATGAAAAGTATTCTGAGGACCTCGGTGTAATAGCAATAGATGCTTTCTTCTCTCCCGTCAAGAGAGTAAAGATCGCAATTGAGCCCACCAGGGTCGGTCAGAGGAACGATTATGACAAGCTCATCCTCGAGATTTACACGGATGGCACCATTGCTCCGGATGATGCACTTGCGGAAGCAGCAAAGATCATCAAAGAGCACTTCTCCATCTTCATCAATTTCGATGAAAGCCTCGTGAACAACAATGAGGAAATCGATGAGGAAGAAGCAAGGATCAGAAAGATCCTCGACACTTCCGTTGAAGAGCTCGAGCTTACCGTCCGTTCCTCCAACTGTCTGAAGAATGCCAACATCAGGACTATCGGAGATCTGACCAAGAAAACTGAGGAGGAAATTGCAAAGACAAGAAACTTCGGTAAGAAGTCCCTGTCTGAGATCAAGGATAAGCTCAAGGAGTGGAATCTTTCTCTCGGCATGACCGACTACAGTGTCTTAAAGACTGCTATAAAAGTTCCAGGTAACAAGGAAGAAGAAAATGAAGCATAGAATCGGATTCAATGCGCTTTCACGCAACTCCAGCGAGCGCAAAGCGCTGAAGCGCAACATGGTCACTTCCCTCTTCAGATATGAGAGGATCGAGACCACAAAGGCAAAGGCCCTTGAAGTCAGAAGAATGGCTGAGAAGATGATCACACGCGCTAAGGAGGATACAGTCCATAATCGCAGAATCATCGCTCAGGATATTTACGATGAAGCTATTGTGGCTAAGCTCTTCAAGGAAATCGCTCCCATGTTCGCAGAACGCAAGGGTGGATACACAAGAATCCTCAAGACCGGTAACCGTCTCGGGGATGCAGCTGAGATGGTAATCCTCGAGCTCGTCGAGAAGACAGAAAAAAAGGATGCCAAAGCTGAAAAGAAGTCCGCTAAGGAAGACAAATAACCCTTAGGACTCAGTAAACAGGACAGGTTCCTGAAGCCGTCACGAAAGGTGGCGGTTTTTTTATGCTCTGTCTTTCAATATTTTTCTCATGATCTGAATAACAGGAGTAATCGCTTATTCAGAACAGACTCCCTTCGATCAGATCCTTTCTCCTGAGATCCTTTATCCATTGTTCCGGAATACTGTCAAAGCCGTACTTAATACCGGCCAGTCCTCCGGCCAGAGCCCCTATCGTATCGGTATCCCCACCCAGATTGATGGCCTTGAGCACACACTCCTCATATGATGTAGTTGTGGTATAAGCATAAATGGCACTGTTGAATGTATCCTTAACATAGGCAGAGGAGAGTATCGGGAGCTCAAAGGAAAACTCCGGTTCAGTTCCGTTTTTGATGGCAATGGCACTTTTTACATATGCCGTGCAGTATTTAACTGCCAGTCCATGGGCATGTGTCATTGTCACTACTCTCCTGATTTCATCATCCGTTATACCGTCAATAAATGCCAGAGGAAGCATTCGCATCAATGCGCCGTTACCGTTGTTCCACTCACTTGCTCGGCCGCATATCGGGTTTATTCCATCGAATGAATTGATGGCCTGCAGTGTGGATGCTCCGACATTGATGACTTTGCCGTCAGGAGTGTAATCGCCGCGGTACAGCCAGAAGGCAAGACGTCTCATCATATCCAGACAGTTTATCCGTCCATATTTCTTTATGGATGCACATGTGGCCAGCAGAACGGATGTATCATCTGAAAAGGTTCCCTTCTCCTGATTCCATGTACCTCCTCCGGTCATACCGGTGCAGGTAAAGGAACCTCTTTCCTTATATTCATATGGAAGTCCCATGGCATCTCCCACGGCAAATCCATATATGGCGTCTCTCAGTCTGGTCATACATGACATATTATAACTGAACATTGATCATTTACACTGAAAAGGATTGAAAACGGTTGTGAAAAATAAAAAAAAATTCTGCCCGGACTCTTACCTAACAGTTTTTAATGCTACGCTGCAGCAATATATCAGTTTTAACCTTCAGTCAGACTGACAAGACAAAGT
>JBJEWN010000361.1:0-2098 GCA_051885075.1 Bullifex sp. | reverse complement strand
ATACCGTCGTCCCCTCTCCTGTCTGACGGCACCTGTGCTATAAGTTCTTCGGGAAGATCAAAATAGAATTCCCTGGTCAGCATCTGTTTTCCTTCCTTTATCCCCGATGCCCAGCAGCTCATATGCCTTCTGGGTCACGCATCTGCCCCTCGGGGTTCTTTTGAGATAGCCCTGCTGTATGAGATAGGGTTCATAGTAATCCTCAAGTGTTTCAACTGCCTCTCCCACGCTTATGCTGAGAGTATCCGCTCCGACGGGTCCTCCGTCATAAAACTCAATGATCGTCCTGAGGATGCTGCGGTCCTGACGTTCAAGGCCGTTTTCATCAATTCCAAGTTTTGAAAGTCCGTGCTGGACTATGCGTGTGGTAATGATGCCATCAGAGAGAATGTCGGCAAAATCCCTGAGCCTTTTCAGAAGCCTGTTGGCGATTCTGGGCGTTCCCCTTGAACAGTGGGCCAGAACTGATGCCGCATCATCCTCTATCTTACAGTTCAGAATCTTTGCGGAGCGCAGTATGATCTTCTTAAGTTCCTCATCATCATAGTATTCCAGATGACAGTTGATTCCGAAACGTTCGGAAAGCGGTGTTGATACCGCACCTGCCTTGGTGGTTGCTCCCACAAGCGTGAATTTGGGAAGAGGCACCCTCATCGTCCTTGCACTGGGGCCCTGCCCTATTACCCAGTCGATCTCGAAATCTTCCATGGCAATGTAGAGCATCTCCTCAAGTGCAGGCTTCAAACGGTGTATTTCATCGATGAAGAAGATGGAGTTTTCAGTTACATTGGTCAGAATTCCTGCAAGATCCTTGGGCTTATCCAGTGCAGGTGCACTGGTCATCCTTATCTCCGAGTGCATTTCCTTTGCAATGATAGAAGCAAGAGTCGTCTTTCCGAGACCCGGAGGACCTACAAGAAACGTATGGTCAAGAGCTTCATTCCTGTCACGGGCAGCCTGGATGAATATTGAAAGATTTTCCTTCAGCCTGGGCTGTCCCTGAAATTCGCTTAAGTACTGGGGGCGGAGGATGTTTTCATTGTTCTCATCCGCGGGCTGCATTGTAACGCTGACAGGGGAATCGGCTTCAGTGTATTTTTCATTTTCGCTCATGACAGTCTCCTTAACAGGATCGGGAAGATATAGGCTTCCGCGGAATGATGATCCATCGTCCTGATTTTATCTTCCTCTTCCTTTAGGACTTTATCAAGAGTCCTGTAGACGATCTTCCTGTCAAAGCCCATACCGGCAAGGGAATCGGCAACATCCGCCCACTGTCTGTTTGTTTTGTCAACACTTTCCACGCCGCTGGGGCTGTCATCCGTGATGACAAGCGTGTCGCGAAGCATGAGAATGAGTTTCTGAGCTGATTTGGCACCTATTCCCGGAATACGGGAAAGAGTCGTGACATCCCTCTGGTCAAGAGCCTTCACGAAATCAGTTACGGAAACGGCTGAGAGAATCTTAAGTGCCTGCTTTGCACCGATTCCCGGAACGGTCTGAAGCTGATTGAAGCAGTCACGCTCCCATCTGTCCTTGAAACCGTAAAGCAGGGCTGCGTCCTCCCTGACAATGTATTTCGTAAGGACCCTCTGGTCCTCATTCTTTGAAAGCGATGAGAAATAGGAAGCTGCCTGCGTTGATATCTCAACGAAGAACTCAACGCCTCCCACATTGATGATCAGGCTGTTCTGATCGACACTCACTATCCTTCCGTTAAGGGCATTGATCATATCTTACCTTCCGAGTCTTGAATTCGTGGAATTGAAAACCGCATATGTGATGCAGTCTGCCAAAGCGTCAGCCGCATGATCGGGTCTGGGGACCGCACTGAGTCCAAGCAGTATCTTAACCATCTGCTGCACCTGATTCTTGTCTGCAGTCCCGATCCCCGTGACAGCCGTCTTTATCTGAGGCGGACTGAAAAGAGTTACCGGAATATTCTGAGACCTCATCTCATAGCAGATTGCTCCGATAACTTTGGCAACGCTTATGGCTGAGGAAATGTTCTTGGTGAAAAATACCTCCTCCATCGATACCGCATGTACTTTGTATTCCTTCGCTATCCTGCCGCACTCAGCGGCAATGGAATAAATCC
>JBJEWN010000360.1:0-8553 GCA_051885075.1 Bullifex sp. | reverse complement strand
GTGTACCTCCTGTTTATTAGGTTCTACTTATAATAAACAGAAAAGTGATTTTTTCCGTTCGGACGCAAAAAGGACCGGAAGTGCAGTTCCGGTCCTTACCCTGTTTTTATTTACTTTCTCAAGTGATTATTTTGCAGTAACGCAGAGTGTGATGTTTCCGCCATCCGCAGCCAGGCGTCCGTCAGCAATTTCAACAGCGCCGCCGAAGGCATCGAAAGCCTCAACACTGTAAGAGGAAGAAGAGGCATTTGATGAGAAGGTGCAGAATCCGTCGTCAGTCATCGTGAATGTGGTCTTTTCCGCAACGACAGCCCTGAGAGTGAGCGTGCAGGACTCAGTCTTTGCAGCGATGCTCATCATCACTGTAAGAACCAGTAAAACCATGCACAGAACCTTTTTCATCTTCTCTCTTTCCTTATTACACCTGCAACATACAACATATGATGTAATAAGTCAACCATGAAAGAAGTTAATTATTTGTAAGATAAAGATTTAAGATATGACATAGGAACTTAATACATCACATGCAACATATAACATTGTTCATACTTCTGACACTAATATATTACTATTAAAAGGAGCACTTTGATCATAAATGTAATAAGTTGTAGGAAGTTTTTCGCTGTTTAAGTGGGTTTAAGCGGGTTTTGTACAATGTCATAAGTGAACTTCTGACATTAATCAGAACTTCTACCATTAATGTTGAATGTACAAAGTTGAAACTCAGTGAAACATTATGAAAAAACTCACTATCGGGACTGAAAGCATCAGTGATGACACTTTTTCATCATAAAAACAGCCGGATGCAGGGTAATCCACGGCTATCCGGCTGATTATAAAATGAAGAACTCCGGAGTTTCTTCCGGAGTCCCTTATGCAATTACATTCTGGAGTAAAGATCCATGTAAATCTTTGAGGAATTGGTCCACGACCAGTCTTCCTTCATGCCGCGCTTCTGCATGTTCTCCCACTCTTTCCTGTCATTGGTATAGAGCCAGTATGCAGCCGTGATCCTGTCAAGGAGTTCACCTGAGAAGTAGTTCCTGAAGGTGAATCCCGTACCTGTTCCGTCATACTGGTTGTACGGCTTTACGGTATCCTTCAGACCACCGACCTCATGCACGATTGGAATCGTACCGTAACGGAGGCTGATGAGCTGAGTAAGTCCGCAGGGCTCGAATGCGGACGGAACGAGAAGCGCATCACATCCGGCATAGATTTTATGTGCGAGAGGATCGGAGTAGCAGATCTTTGCCTTGACCTTGTTCGGATACTTGCTCTCATAGTAGCGGAACATGTTCTCGTAGTTGGAAGCACCTGTTCCGAGTACGACAAGATTGATGTTCATGTGACAGAGTCTGTCCATGATCTGATCGATGAGATCAAGGCCTTTCTGATCAGTCAGGCGTGAAACAAGTCCGATCGTGAATGTATCGGGTTCCTCGGCAAGTCCGAGCTCTCTCTGAAGAGCCTTCTTGTTTTCGGCACGTGCCTTCTTAAGGGTTTTGGTGTTGTAGTTGGCAGCAAGCTTCGCATCAGTCTGCGGACTCCAGATGTCGTAGTCGATACCGTTGATGATACCCCAGAGGCGTTCCCTTCTCCAGGCAAGGATGTCATCAAGACCATCACCGAAGGCAGGTGTCTGGATTTCCTGAGCGTATGTATTGCTTACGGTCGTGATGTAATCGGAATAGACGAGGGCACCTCTCATCATTGAGCAGTTCCAGTCGTTCTGTGGAATATCCGTGTTCTGGAAGGGGCTTACGAGGCGTCCGGGAACGAAGCACTCATCGGGAAGCTTTGATACCCACTTGATGTGACCCACGTTCCAGGTACCCTGGAAGCGGAGGTTGTGGATCGTCATGATCGTCCTGATTCCGCGGAAGAACGGATCACCCTGGAAAACGGTATTGAGATATACGGGAACAAGTGCGGACTGCCAGTCGTGGCAGTGGATGATCTCAGGCCTGAACCCGATGAGGGGAAGGGCTGAGAGACATGCCTTGGAAAAGTATGCGAATCTCTCAAGATCCTGGAAAAGATCATAGTACGGAACGTTTCCGCCGAAATACTGTTCATTGTCGATGAAGTAGTAGATGATACCGTCGAGCTCTAGCTGGTGAACACCGACATACACCCTGTTATCCATCTGGAAGTAGTAAAGGCACCTTGCCTTTTCCCTGTACTTCGCATCGATGCATCGGTAGTTGGGAATCATGACACGAACATCATATTCCTTCTTATCAAAGCTCTTCGGCAGTGAGCCGACAACATCAGCAAGTCCTCCGGTCTTTACGAAAGGAACGCACTCGGAGGCTACATATAATATCTTTTTCATATTATCCCCTTTTTCCTATGATTCCATTAAAACACGGCTTAACCCAAAATAAAAGGTGTAATGTTGAAATTTGCCGACACAGAGGCTATCCTCATGAGCCATGCAGAGACTTACGGACATTTACAGAAAAGAATCATCATACCGCTTCCTGCTCACCTCCCTCCTTCTGACAGGCATCTCATACGGCCTGTACAAGGGCGTGCTTGACAACTACCTTGCCGAGATGGTCCGCATGGGGGAACTGGACAGGGGAATCACGGAGTTTTTCAGGGAACTTCCCGGCTTCCTGCTTATATTCATTCTTGCATTCCTGACAAAGCTGTCAGCGGAAGGAACATACAGGACTGGAGCATACATAATGCTCTTAGGCCTTGCACTCATCGCATTCCTTCCTCCCGGAAAGGCCCTTGTGATTGCCGCAATTTTCGTCTACTCGACAGGCGAGCACATTCAGCTCGGAATGAAGAACACTCTTTCACTGAACTATGCGAAGAAAGGCTCAGGCGGAGTGTCATTAGGGATACAGAACGCGATATCAAACTTCGGCAACATCGGAGGCTACATCATTGTTGCACTTCTCTTTTCCTTCCTTTCAGGGAGAACCGCTTTCTCAACAGTGTTCCTCTCATCTTTTGCGATCCTGGCACTCAGTGTATTTGCCAATGCAGGACTTAAGGATACCAGCCGAAAGAAGGAAAGAAGCCGTTTTTACTTCCGGAAGAAGTTCAGCAAATATTACATGCTTGAAATCTTCTACGGTGCCAGGAAGCAGATATTCTTCACCTTCGGCCCCTATGTCCTGATCCTCTTCTATAAGGCAGATGCATCCATCATAAGCATGCTCTTCGCGATAAGCGCGGTATGCTGTTTCCTTTTATCCCCGCTGGTGGGAAGGATAATAGACAAAGTCGGCTATAAGGCAGTCATGATAACAGACACACTCATCCTCATTCTTGTGTGCTTCTTCTACGGCTTTGCCCACCGCATCTTCCCGTTTCACATCGCATTCATCGTGTGCTGCGTGAACTACATACTGGACTCAGTGATTTCACTTGCATCAATGGCGTCGAATGTCTATGTACAGGACATATCAGATGATGAGGAGGAAGTGAGGGCGACGATTACGACAGGCATTTCGGTCAACCACCTCATCTCCATCCTGATCGCGCTCTTCGGAGGCTGGATCTGGCAGGAGACGGGAATTGAAGTTCTTTTCACCCTCTCGGCAATTCTGGGCCTCATTAACAGTATCTATGCCGCAACGATAAAGACTGGAAAGACGCTCAGAGGAGAATGACTAAAAGCGGGATGGCGATGATGCTTATCACGATTGAAAGGCTGTTAACCATACCGGCAAGTGCGGTATCGCCCTTAAGGTCCATGGTGAAGGACGGGGCAGCAGATGAGATCGGGGAAAAAAGCACTATGGCAAGCCCCTTTCTTATCTCATGGGAAAACGGAAGAAAGGAGTAAAAGATGTATGCCATGAGTGCGGCAGCCAGATAACGCACCAGCAGTACTGAAATGGCCTTGACGGATGAATCCTTATCGAACTTCAGTTCCACCATGAGGCCTATCATTATCATGGCAAGGGGGCCGTTGGCACTTCCCACTATCGACGTGAAAGTAAAGATTTCCGAAGGAATGTGTATCCTTAGCAGCGACAGGGTTATGAATATCAGATAGCAGTCGAATGTGGGGACTTTAAGAACCGTCTTTATGGCGCCCAGGGGATTGAGCCTGCCGTCCCCGTCCACCGCGGCCTTTGCTATCGCATAGTCAAAGCCCACGCACTGGAATGCGTTTCCCGCATCGAACATGCACACTGTAAGGGCACTTACCGGTCCCATCATGCCGGAAGCGAACGGAAGCGTGAATGCTCCTATGTTGTATGCAGGAACCGAAAGCAGATAGTAAATCTTATCATTCCTGCCTTTTCCCCGGCACATTAAAAATGCAATTCCGAGCAACAGGAGGTTCATCCCCAGACCGAAGAGGATGAAGATGAGCATCAAGCCGGAAAACCCGCCTGATGAGAAACTCGTTATTATCGCACACGGCAGCGTGATCTTCATTACGATGCGGGAAAGCGTGAAGCCGTCCTCACGGGTGAACACACCTGCTCTTTTCAGCAGATACGCAAGAACCACTATTAAAAAGAAAGACACTGCCCTTACAATGATTTCGTGCATAGCCAAATGATGATAGCACCCCTGAGTGTTTTGTCAATTGAGGAAATCGGATAACATGACTCATATGGACAAGGACATCTGGACATTTCTTTCCGAAACGAAGCGTCCCATAGTGATCTACGGGACAGGGGACGGTGCCGACAAGCTCTTTAATATTCTCGCGGACCTTCACGTTCCGGTACGGGCAGTCTTTGCCTCAGCAGGCTTCGTGAGAAACCGGTTTTTCCATGGATACAGGGTAAGGTCATTTGAGGACTGTTTCAGGGAGTACGGAGAAGACATGGTCGCCCTCATGGCCTTCGGTGCCCGGGACCCCGAAGTGATGTCCTACATACTCTCCCTGGCGGCTAAGTGCACGATGCTCTTTCCGGACCTCCTGTTATGCGAAGACGGAAAGCCGTTTGACATGAACCATGCATCACTTCATTCAAAGGATATTGAAGCTGCTTACTGCAGGCTCGGGGATGAGAAAAGCAGGAGAGTTTTTGAAGCTGCAATCGAAAACAAACTCACGGGAACCGTACAATCGCTGATGAGAGGCGTATCTGATGAAAGGGAGAACTGGAAGCTCATTGACATAAAGGACGGGGACTCCTTCTTCGATGCGGGTGCATACAACGGGGATACGCTTTCCCTTTTCCTCTCGTTCACGGAAAAGTACGGAAGGATTTATGCATGCGAACCCGATCCGAAGTCATTCAGACGCCTGAAAGCCAGAGCAGAGGGGCTGAGGGATACTGAGCTTTACAACGCTGCCATTTCAGATAAGCCCGGAGTGATGAACTTCACCTTCGGTAAAGGACGGGGCAACGCAAAGGGCGGTACTGACACGATTGAAGCTGAGAGCATCGACTCGATTCTGAAAGGAAGGGAAGTATCGTTCATAAAGTATGATATCGAGGGTGAGGAGGAAAAAGGACTCATCGGCGCAAAAGGAACAATTGAAAAATTCAGGCCGAGGATACTGCTCTCGGCATACCACAAAACAGATGACCTCTGGACGCTGATGAAATTTGCTGACACAATCAGGGACGACTACACATTCCTTCTCAGGCGCTCAGTGTGCATGCCCCTCTGGGATCTTGATTATTTTCTCATCTGACACGTACTTGTCCAAAACGCGAAATAGGTTTATTCAGTGAACCATGACACGAGAAGAAATGATGGCAAAGGCACCTGTCGGACGCCTTATACTGAAGCTTGCCGTTCCGACGATCTGCGCACAGCTCATCAACGCACTGTACAGCATAGTTGACCGCATCTACCTGGGACACATCCCGGGAACGGGAGGCATAGTACTCACGGGTGTGGGCGTGACATTCCCGATCCTGATGCTCATCACGGCATTTTCAAACCTTATCGGAGCGGGAGGCGCGCCTCTTGCATCGATCCAGCTGGGAAGCGGGAACAGGGAAAAGGCAGAGGACATTCTCAATCAGGGAGCTTTCTCACTTATCATCATATCAGTGACGCTGACAGTAATTTTTTCTGTTTTCAGAACTCCCCTGCTATACCTTTTCGGGGCTTCGTCCCAGACGATCGGATATGCAGAGGATTACATCAGCGTATACCTTCTAGGAACTATCTTCGTCCAGCTTTCACTGGGCCTTAATCCCTTCATCACGGCACAGGGCTACTCATCGTTTGCGATGATGACAATCGTGATAGGTGCAGTCATGAACATCGTTCTTGACCCGCTGTTCATATTCGTCTTCGGCATGGGTGCAAAGGGTGCTGCCCTTGCAACAATCATATCACAGGCTGTATCCGCACTCTGGGTTGTGAAGTTCTTCCTCGGAAAGCGCACACTTCTTCACCTTTCACTGAAGAAGTTCAGGATCAGGAAGGAGATCATGATGCCTGTCCTGATGCTGGGAGTATCACCATTCATCATGGCGGCAACGGAAGCTGCGATAAACATAGTCTTCAACTCTACACTTCAGAGAACAGGAGGTGATGCTGCGGTGGGAACAATGACCATGATATGCTCGATCATGTCATTCTGCTGGATGCCACTTCAGGGTTTTGCACAGGGTGCACAGCCCGTGATAAGCTTCAACTTCGGTGCAAGGAACAACGACAGGGTGAAGAAAGCATTCAGGGTATTCCTGCTTACTGCAGTCACATATGCATTTTCAGTAATGGCCCTCATAGAGCTCTTCCCTGATGTCTTCCTTTCCCTGCTCACCAATGACAAAGAACTTGTAAGCTATGCGGTTCCGTACACCAGGATATACTTCATCGGACTTGGAATCTTCGGTATCCAGATGGCATGTCAGCAGACTCTGCTGGGGCTGGGTCAGGCAAAGATATCGCTCTTCATCGCACTTCTGAGGAAGGTAATCCTCCTCATTCCCCTCGTCCTCATCCTATCATCAGTCATGGGAGTTAAAGGTGCATTCATTGCCGAACCCGTCAGCGACATCACATCAGCACTGACGGCACTCACCGTATTCACCCTCAACTTCAGGAAGATACTGGAGCGGGGCCCGAAGAAGTGATCAGGAGAGCAGATCATCCATCGTTATTACACTGGAGAAAACTGATGAATAACCGCCTTCCTTAAGACCGAAGGTGGTTATGAGCACGTTATGCACGACAGTCTTCCGGGGAGCCATCGCAGCAACGGTTTCTTCCCGTTCCTTCATCGTGAGGAAAAAGCTTCTGTCAACGGAAAACTCATGCATGCAGAACTTCATCTCACAGAGATTTATGACACCGTCCTTTCTTTCGATAAGGAGATCAATCTGAGCACCTCCATCCTTATCATTAACCGTCAGAGAGCCCATGCGGGAAATGACGGCATTGATTCCAAGAGCCCTCTTTATTTCGTTTATGTGGGAAAAACATACATTCTCAAAAGCATATCCTCGCCATGTGACAATATTCTGAGAAGTGACATGTTCCATCCAGAACGACTCGTCAAGGGAATCGTGCCCTGATACAAAACGGATATGGAAGATGCAGAAAGGATCGGTCAGTCTGTAATAAAAGCGGTTTCCGGGTTTTCCGTACGGGACATATTTCACTATGAGATCACTGGCAAGAAGCGCATTCAGACAGTCATGAAGCAAAGCGCCCCCTATACCCGTACCTTCCGAGATTTCCTTAACTGTGTATCCCATGCTTCTTCCGGAGAGCATCCGGACTATTGTCCTTATATGTTCATGATCATCAGAAACTGAAATGAACATCCTGTTAAACTCATCAGCAAGTACGGCACCGCGTCTGAAGAACAGATTGTCAATATTCTGGGCCAGACTCAGATCCCTCCTGAGATATTTCAGATAGAAAGGAATCCCGCCGAATACCATAAAACTCTGCACGATGTCGTAATCAGAGAGTTTTATATCATTGCTGAGGTAAAACTCACGGCATTCACTGAGAGTGAACGGATGAACTCCGATTTCATGTGTAACCCGGCCATAGAGTCCGCCATGGTTGTTAATAAGCTTATCCTTAATCCAGGCACTGGCACTGCCGCACACCACAACCATCACATTCTTCCTGTGACATGCCCAGTTATTCCAGAACCCCTCAAAAGCGGAAATAAAGCCGCTTCTCGGTGTATCCATCCATGGAAGCTCATCAATGAATACAACCTGTCTGCCACCGTTATCCCTTTCCTGAAGGAACATTTCCAGAAAGAAAAAGGCTTCAAGCCAGGAATCGGGACACTTTCCGCCTGAAAACCCCTGAGCCCTTAGGGAATAATGGAACTGCTGCAACTGCATTTTCAGACCATTCTTTTCCACAGGAGAGAGCCCTGCATGTCTGAAAGTGATGTACTGTCCAAGCACTTCGTCCACAAGAAAGGTTTTTCCAACCCTTCTTCTCCCGTAAATCGCTACAAGCTCAGGTCTTCCGCTGAACAGCAGTTCTTCGAGTTCCCTTCTTTCTTTTTTTCTTCCTACCATACGGATATGATATTCAAAATATATTTAAAAGTCAATTTTTCCCGACTTTTTTTCAATTAAAACGCCAAAAATACCTTTAAACTGAAAAAAACTCATGATTTTCCGG
>JBJEWN010000359.1:0-8584 GCA_051885075.1 Bullifex sp. | reverse complement strand
CTTCTCACATATCTGGACAGCAGTATCGCATTCATCCTCAAATGAGTTGAATACCTGTACGTAGTCCTCTGAATACACTATGAATTTCTTTCCGCTGATCTTTGCCAGATGCAGGAAGAACTTGGTGCGCTCTTTGCCTTCGACGACAATTTTTCCGACAAAGCTTGCCCTGTGCATGGTCTCATCCACGGTAATCGCACTGGTCATGACGTTGATGGGATTAAGTCCGACAGTCCTGGCTATATTGTCAGCCGCTCCCATGCCGCATACGACAATCCGGTAACCGGAATTTTTTATTGTCCTCAGCGTATGCTCCATTTCAGAGAACTGTGAGATGGTGAATAATTCAACATTCAGGTTAAGTATGTCCTTAATCCTCTTTGCATTGCTTGTCATGGAGGCATAACCCATCACTGCAAACGGCATCTTAAGCTGCTCTGCCTGTGTGATCGCGGACAGAATGTCCGATCCTGAAATCGGAATCTCCACAACAGGAGTAGTTACCGTTTTCTTTATGATTATCGCGGTTTCGCCGCGTGCAACAATGATATCGAAGTGAGGGGCTGCGTTTTTGACCAGAGGAACGGCATTGGCAAGGTTCGCGACTTTTACTGACAGTTCCAGTTCCGGGAACCTGACTGAGGCTTCCAGAAATAATGATTTTATGGCTTCACTCGGAGCGATAACTAATACTTTTACTTTCATGTTTAATATTTAAACATGTGAATTGTGTGCTTGCAAGGTTTTAAAAATCATTGTTACAAAAATAAACATATTTTGTTATTCATATGTGTTAAAAATCCCGATTTCGGGAAATACCCTAAATTCAAAGGAGTGAAAAACATGAAAAAGAAGGATGAGGTTTCTTTTTACAGCAAGCATGACAAGACCATTTTTCCGCTGCTGCTGATTCTTCCTACACTCATTTTCATCGCCCTGTTCTGTCTTTACCCGATGTTCAAGGGCTTTACCTATTCCGTTACCAATTATGACCGGATGTTTCCGAAGAACGTGAAGTTTGTCGGGCTTGAGAACTTCAAAAAGATCTTTACCGATGATCCTGTTTTCTGGGTTACCGTTAAGAACTCCATCAAGTATGTGGCGGTGGAAGTTATCGGACAGCTTTTCTTCGGTATGATTTTTGCCCTGATCCTCAATCAGAACTTCAAAGGACGGGGGCTTGTAAGAACTTTCTGTTTTGCCCCATGGGCGGTTTCGGGTGTCCTTACCACAATGCTCTGGCTCCTCATTTACAATGAACATATAGGACTGCTGAATAACTTTCTTAATGTTATAGGCCTTTCCTCCCTCAGAAAGGCATGGCTTCAGAACATTAATACTGCATTTCCTGCAGTGTGCATTGCAGAGCTCTGGAGAGGCATTCCGTTCTTCACGATCACGCTGCTCGGAGGATTGCAGGGCATTTCCACGGATCTCTATGAATCTGCCAGAATTGACGGGTGCAACGCCTGGCAGAGCTTCTGGAAGATAACTCTTCCCTGCATGAAGGAATCAATCGTGTTTGCAACCCTTATGAGAACAATCTGGGAGTTCAGACAGGTTGATCTCATAATGACAATGACCAACGGAGGACCGGTCAGAAAGACTCTTACGCTTCCGATCTACATGTATCAGACATCCATTGAAAACGGCGAATACGGTTACGGCGCCGCACTTACGGTCATTCTGTTCCTGATTCTCTCCTTCTATGTGGTTTTCTACCTGAAGGCAAACAATTTCGGAAAAGGAGTGAATGAATGATGAAGCCAAAAACGAAGAAGAAGATTATCAGGGTATTTGTTCTTTACCTTCCGATGTGCTGCTTCCTGCTGTTCATCGGCATCCCTCTGTTCTGGGCACTTTCAGTATCCCTTAAGGATGGACAGACTGTCATCAGCGGACCGTTTTCCTTCCTTCCTGATCCCGTTACCTTTGAAAACTACAAATATGTATGGCAGGAGAACCATCTGGGACGGTTCTTCAAAAACAGCCTGATCACTTCGTTCGGTGCAGTCTTCTTCATCGGTACGCTTGCACTGTTCAACGGTTATGCGCTATCCAGGTTCAATTTCAAGGGTAAGAGAGCCTTCATGGTACTGCTTCTGATGACGCAGATGATACCGATCGCATTCAACATGACCGCAATATTCATCATGATGGTGAAGATGCACCTCTCAAACAGTCTGTTCGGCATCATCCTGCTGCATATTTCCGCAGGCATTCCGTACAACTCCCTGATGATGAAGAGCTTTATAGGAAATATCCCGAAGGAAATAGATGAAGCTGCCGCAATTGACGGGTGCACCCGCTCACAGATCATCACAAAAATCATCCTGCCGACGGTACGTCCCGGTTTCATTACGGTAATCGCATATGCATTCATCACATGCTGGAACGAGTATCTCTTATCGTACACACTGCTGACCGATTCCGAGAAATTCCCGATTTCAGTGGGACTCAAGTATCTGGTAGGTGAATATTCAACCAACTATGCATCCCTGGCGGCAGGATGCATCATCGCACTCATTCCTCCCATCCTGCTCTTTGCCTATGTGCAGAAGCACCTTGTTTCGGGAATGAATGCAGGAGCCGTTAAAGGATAATAACAACCCCTTTATGGGGAAAAGGAGATAGTTATGAAAAAAGGATTAGTTTTACTGATGGTTCTTTCCCTTATTCTGACCGGTGTTTTCGCACAGGGAGCAAGTGAAAGCTCCTCAGGTTCAAAGGATGGAAAGGTAACACTGACATTCTGGTCTGAATATGCAACGCCTGAAAGGACAGCTTACGTAGAGGCTATGGCAAAGGCTTATGAAGAGCTTCATCCGAATGTCACGATCAAAGTCACAAGCCTGCCCGATAAGGCTGCGAATAAAGTTATGACCGCATATGAGGCTGGTGAAGGTCCTGACGTGTTTCTTTCTTCGGGTCCCGATGTAAGTGCCCATTACAATAATGACTACATCATTCCCCTTGATGATTACTTCAATGCATGGGAAGAGAAGGACAACTTCCTTACCGGTGCAATCGACACCGTTAAGGAATACGATCTTACCGGTGAGAATCACATTCTTTACATCCCAAACGGAATCAGCGTGACGACATTCTGGGTTCGCACTGACTGGCTTAAGGAAGCAGGTTATCCTGATGGCATAAAGACCTGGGAGGATTTCTTTGATGCCGCGGTCAGGATGACTGATAAATCAAAGGACAGATACGGCCTTGCAATCCGCGGCGGCAGCGGCGGATCAAAGTTCCTTGACAGAATGATGTATTCATATTCCGGTATTGATTCACTGTTTGATGAGAACGGAAAGTGTACGATCAATGATCCGAAGCATGTCGAGTTCGTGGAAAGATATTTCGGTCTCTACGGAAAGTGCACCGCAGAGGGCGATCTGAACTATGGATGGACTGAGCTTTCAGCGGCATTCGACTCAGGAAAAGCCGGTATAATCGTTCATAATCTCGGTTCCGCGGATGACCATGACAAGGCATTCGGCGGCGACATGACAAAGTTTGCAGCCATGGGAATGCCCCTTAACGATAAGGGTGAATCCATGAACCTCATGATTCAGCCGGGCGGCATGACGATCAGCAAAACCTGTAAGAATCCTGATGTCGCATGGGATTTCATCACATTCATGACAACAGGTGAAAGGGTTGATGAATACTGCAGGCTCTGGGGATCAATCCCTGTTTACAAGCCAGTACTCGAGAACTCCACATGGATTCCGTCCAAGCCCTGGTTCCAGGCCGCTGCTGACTTACTGCTCGATCCCAATACAAAGTATTACAAGTCATACAAGCACCTGCCGAATACAAGCAAGATTTATTCAGAGATGGATACTCAGTCACAGTATGTCATGACAGGACAGATGACTGCAAAGGAAATGCTGGATAACTGGGCTAAGATGCTTCAGGATTCATACGATAAATTCATTGCTGAATAAGAAAGCTTTGACTATACCTCCCCGGTTTTTCGGGGAGGTTTGATAAAGAGGGTAAAATGGAAACTGCATATATTGTGGATCCAGTGAAACTGCGCGAATTCTGTACCCAGCTGCTCATGAAGGAAAAAATGTCCAGGGAGGATGCATCCGTCACGGCCGATAACCTGGTTGATGCCGACCTTTCAGGAATAGAATCCCATGGTGTATCAAGAATTACAAACTATCTGAAGAGGCTGAGAACAGGAGTCGTAGCGCATGATGGGGGTCCGATAATAAGGGAAGAGCGTGCCGCGTCAGTTTCGATTGACGGTAACAACCAGATGGGAATGGTCAGCGGAAAATTCGCTATGGAGAAGTGCATCGAGAAGGCAAAACTCAGCGGCAGCTGTTTTGCAACCGTCAATCATTCCAACCATTTCGGTACTGCATCATATTACTCAAGGATGGCTGCTGAAAAGGGCTGTATCGGTATTGCGGGAACCAATGCTCCGCCCAATATAGCGCCATGGGGCTCAAGTCAGAAATTCATGGGTACCAATCCGATTGCCATTTCAACACCGACACTGTCTGATCCGATAACTCTTGATATGGCACCCAGCGTCGTTGCAATGGGCAAAATCATCCTTGCGGCAAAGCTTGGAAAGCCGATACCGGAAGGATGGGTGCTTGATCCTGACGGAAATCCGACTACTGATCCAGTTGTGGGACAGTACGGAACACTTATTCCCATCGGCGGACCGAAAGGCTCCGGTATAGCCATATTCATGGAAATACTCTGCGGAATTCTTGCAGGTGCACAGTATGGCCCGCACATCAACCATTTCTGGAAGGATTTTGAGCATCCGCAGGATGTGGGACACTTCTTCTGTGCGATCGATATCTCCGCTTTTTCCGATTATCAGACATATCTTAACCGTCTTGATGAATTCGTGAAGGAGATAAAAGGTTTGCCCCTTGCAAAGGATGCAAAGCAGATTTTCATGCCCGGAGAACCGGAAGTACTGAAAAGAAAGAGCAGGATGGCAAACGGTATTGAGATGTCCGCAAATGTTTATGAAGAACTGCATGCTCTTTCAGAGCAGTATGGACTGAAGATGGAAATAACTCGCTGACAGGGAGATTGCATATGATTTTAATGGATTGTACATTAAGGGACGGTGCCAATGTGGTAGGCAGGGGATTTGATGCCCGGCTTACGAAAATGATGATTGAAGGTCTTATCAGATCAAATATCAGGGTGATCGAAATGGGCAACTGTCTTGGCCTGGGTGCCTATGAGGCAGATAACTCGATTGCACCGCTGAATGACAGGGAGTATCTGGAACTCATCCAGCCTTACCTTGATGAGGCAGAGATAGGAATGTTCATGGGTGTTAAGAATGCCAATGAAGCAAACATTGCATTAGCTGCCGAAAAAGGGCTTAAGTTTCTTAGAATCGGTGCCAATGCCGGTGACGGGAAGAATGCCATAAGCGGTATAAGACTGGTCAAAAAGTATGGCATGAAGTGCCGTTTCTCGATGATGAAAGGTTATATCCTTCCTGCTGATGAGCTGGCAGAGGAAGCACGCATGCTTGCAGATGCCGGTCTGGATGAAGTCACGATAATGGACAGCGCAGGAACGATGACACCGAATGAAGTCAAGGCATACTGTAAAGCTTTAACCTCGAAGGTCAGTATTCCCGTAGCGTTCCATGGACACAATAATCTTGGCCTGTCGGTTGCAAACGCACTTGCCGCGCTGGAGGGCGGTGTCACAGTGCTTGACTCGGGACTGATGGGAATGGCAAGAAGTGCCGGTAACTGTGCCACTGAGATAATCACTGCAACGCTGCAGAAACTCGGAATGCTTGATTATGTCGATTTTTATTCACTCATTCATTTCATCGATGAAGAGCTGGAACCTGCGATGAAGGAGTATGGTTACAGGGCTCCTGTTGAACCCATAGACCTGATTTACGGAATGGCAGGATGTCACTCTTCCTTTGCAAAGCGTTTTGCCGATGTCGCAAAGGAGAAGAATGTGGATCTTTTCAGACTTATAGCTGAAGTATCAAAAATTGACAGAAAGGCTCCATCGGTTGAGCTTATTGAGAAAACAGCTGATACTCTGTAACCGTAAAACCAGGAGGAAACGTAATGAAGATTGTCGTATTGGACGGATATACCGAAAACCCGGGTGATCTCAGCTGGGAAGAACTTTCAAAGCTCGGAGAGCTGACTGTTTATGACAGGACACCGATAGCTGATACAGCAGAGATTATCAGTAGGATAGGAGATGCAGAGGTTGTAATCACGAATAAAACCCCTGTCTCAAAAGAAGTATTCCAATCCTGTCCGTCAGTTAAATATGTTTCACTCCTGGCTACAGGCTACAACGTTGTTGACACGGCATATGCCAAAGCAATAGGGGTACCTGTTTCCAATGTCCCTTCATACGGGACGGATTCGGTATCCCAGTTTGCAATTGCACTGCTGCTGGAACTATGTCATCACATCGGACATCACAGCGATGCGGTTCATGGCGGAAGATGGGAAAACAATACTGACTGGTGTTTCTGGGATTATCCTCTGATCGAGCTGGCAGGAAAAACACTTGGGATAATAGGATTCGGCCGTATCGGTCACAGGACAGGTGTAATTGCAAAAGCCCTCAACATGAATGTCATTGTCAATGACAGCTTCGTGAATCCTGCTTTTGAAGCAGAGGGATTCAGATATGCTGACAGAGATACCCTATACGCGGCAAGTGATGTCATAGCTCTTCACTGTCCTCTGTTTCCTGATACTGAGGGCCTGATCAACAGAGAGAGCATTTCAAAGATGAAGGATGGTGTCCTGATCATTAACAACTCAAGGGGGCCGCTGATCGTTGAGCAGGATCTTGCGGATGCACTTAACTCCGGAAAGGTCGGAGGCGCTGCACTGGATGTGGTTTCCACTGAGCCCATAAGACATGATAATCCTCTTCTTCATGCAAAGAACTGCATTATCACCCCTCATATGTCCTGGGGCGCAAAGGAAGCCCGTGCCAGAATAATGGACATCACGGTTGAAAACGTCAAAGCATTTATCTCAGGGTCCCCGAAGAACGTAGTTAACGGATAACCATTGATCAGAAAACTGAAAGGAAGAGCAACGCCTTTCAGTTTTTCTGTATGTTTCGGATAAGTGTCATGGACAGAGTACTATGAAGGGACAGGAAGCGAGGGTGCAGTTTTTCCTGCTTTGATTTCAGTCAGTATTATGTCATGCATGTTTGTTACTGTATTCTTTGCAACGAGAAAATCTATTTCCATTTCTGAACCTGAATTTTCATCAATCTGACATGAAAGGAATGACTTTAAATTCCGAAGTCTGGATGATCTGTTTCATATACATTGATACTGCCGCACAAGTGCCTGAAAAAGATTGATACGCAAAAAATGTGTGTTTATTTTCGCAAAATACCGAAGTAGTTGATGTTTTGCGGTAAAATATTGATATATTGCGGAAAGCATCATATTATTTGCTTAAATATGCTGATTGGAGATAATCGTTATGAAGAGCTGTAAGGAGATATCATCTGAATGGCAGGTTCCGGTCCGCACTGTTAACAACTGGTGCATGTCAGGGAAAATCCCCGGGGCTGTTAAAGCTGGGAGGGAATGGCAGATTCCGGATGATGCTCAAAGACCCGCTGACGGCCGTATGTCTTCCGGCAGATATGTAAAGAAGAACAGGCGTCTGAAACCTTTGCCGATAGGTATTTCCGATTATGTACAGGCACAGGGTGAATATTATTATGTGGACAAAACGCTCCTTATTAAGGAGCTTCTTGATCAGAAGCCGTTTGTTTCACTGTTCACGCGACCAAGGCGGTTCGGCAAGACACTGAACATGGATATGCTCCGTGTGTTCTTTGAAATCTCCGACGATGACACGGGCCGGTATTTCAGGGATAAGGCAATCTGGAAATGCGGGGAGGAATACCGTGAGCATCAGGGCCTGTATCCGGTCATTTTCCTGACTTTCAAGGATGTGAAATACGATACATGGCAGTCTACCCTGGAGAGGATACGCAGTCTGCTGCAGAATGAATTCGGCAGACATCAGGAATTGCTGACCAGCAGCAGACTCGCTGACTATGAGAAGGCTTATTTTTCAAAAATACTGAGTGGAGAGGCAACTGCCGTGGAACTGGCTGAGTCTCTCGAAAGACTGTCCCGGATGCTTGCAAAGCATTATCAGAAAGCTCCTGTCATCATTATCGATGAATACGATACTCCGATTCAGGAGGGGTATTCCCGTGATTTTTATGATGACATCACAGGCTTCATGAGGAACTTTTTCTCAGGGGCTTTTAAGGATAACAGCAACATCAGCTTCGGTTTTCTTACCGGGATTTTCCGTATCGCTCAGGAAAGCATCTTCAGCGGGTTGAATAACCTGGTGACCAATTCTGTAATGGATTCGCAGTATGCAGAGTATTTCGGATTTACCTCTTCAGAGATAAGTACAATGCTCCGGTATTATGGAGTACTGGATAGAGAGGCTGAGCTTAAGGAATGGTATGACGGTTATCTGTTCGGGAATAGAGAAATATTTAATCCCTGGTCAGTAATAAATTATATTTCAGATAATTGTCTGGC
>JBJEWN010000358.1:0-8585 GCA_051885075.1 Bullifex sp. | reverse complement strand
TACCGCGATCATGATGTCGGAGGCAATCATTCCTCCCTTTGTTGTAAGAAGTGCAAGAAACAGGGAGAGAACTGCGGCCGCACCGGCAAAAAGTGCCAGTGCAGAAGAGCTCTCCGTGATCCCGGTCATTTCAAGTGTCATCAGTGAAAGTGAAAGAAGCAGGAAGAAATGTCTTACCAGCAGCAGTACCCTTGATGTCCTCCTGTGATTTACCGAGAAAAGGTGGTAAACGGCAGAAATGATGTAGTAGCAGATGAAGAAAGCGCTGACCAGTATGGCAGAGAGCCAGACGGAAGGGGCAATGGCTTCAACCGCGGTCAGGGCCAGCAGGGCTACGGTTACCAGTGCTGAGATTATATCGGATACCCCGTTCACGGCAGAGTTGACCTCCTTCTTCTTCTCCACGTCAAAGGTTTCGCTGTCGTAAACGAATGAAAACTTCGTTCCGTTCTTCAGCGAAGCGCAGAATTTGATTTCAGCTACGTCCTCAGCATGATCCGCGATCTCGGCAGTCCTCTGTCTGAACTGTTCAAATACATCCTTTTTATCCATATTTAGCTCCAGAACCTGTTAGTCTTTATGTCATCGATCAGAAAGGAAACTTCTTCCTTTATCTTCCGTGTAATTATCTCCTCAGCCTCAGACCTGTCCTTCAGTGCCAGTTCAGATTCCTCAGGGAACGTCATGGGAGAACCTATGTTAGCGTAATAATTTTTTGAAACGACTGTCATTTCATGTCCGGTGAAGTTGCTGTCCCTCTTCCTGATTCCTCTTTTGGGCGCGATGAGGCCGATTGGAATCACGGGAGCCCCGCTTTCCAGATAAATACGGGCAGCACCTTTCTTAAACTCAAGCAGTTCATTTCCTGTGTTCAGCATTCCTTCAGGAAATATGTAGATGCTGTCTCCCTTTTTCAGATAATCCACTGCTTTTTCAACAACCCTTGCCCTGTTTTCCTTTGTGTTTGCGGGAATCTGCTCTGCCCATACAAGATAGTGTTTCAGGAGTGGCACATTGAAGCCGGGGCCTATTACCATGTGCAGATCATCCTTCATGAGTGTAGTCACGAAGTGAGCATCTGAAGATGAAAAGTGGTTGGATACGAAGATCTTCGGCCCTTCGGGAAGGGGTTCTGCTTTCCAGGAGTGGAAATCAAATCTTATTGAAAGGAATATGCGCACGGACAGGCGGTATATTCCGTGAAGGATCTTCGCATGCAGTTTCACGTGTTTCATTCTTGCCATATTTTCACTTCAAGTCAATTATGTTAAGTTTTACCCATGGAAATGAGAGCAAGTCATATCCTCGTTAAGGACAGGGCACTGGCAGAGAGGATATATGAGGAAGTAAGAAAGGGCGGTGATTTCGCATCCCTGGCGAGAAAGTATTCCACCTGTCCTTCAAAGTCAAAAGGCGGGGATCTGGGATGGTTTTCAGAAGGGCAGATGGTAAAGGAATTTGAGGAAGCGACGAAAAAGCTTTCCTACGGTGCCGTTTCAAGGCCTGTCAGAACCCAGTTCGGTTTTCACATTATAAAAAAGACCGGAGTCAGGTAAGTGAAGAAGGTACTCATTTACACTGACGGTGCATGCAGCGGAAATCCCGGTCCCGGAGGGTGGGGGGCCATCCTGAGGTATGGGGATGCGGAAAAGGAAATATCAGGAGGAGAGCCTCATACAACAAACAACCGCATGGAACTTACCGCGGCAATCATGGCGCTTAAGGCACTGAAGGAGCCGTGTGAAGTTGAGTTGTACTCTGACAGCAAATACCTGATAGACTCGTTTCAAAAAGGATGGGTCCATTCCTGGCAGAAGATGGGGTTCGTGAAAAAAGGCAAGGCAGTGCCCAACACGGATCTCTGGAAAACACTGCTTGAACTGTTTTGTGTTCATAAGGTCACTCTTGTCTGGGTGAAGGGACATGCGGACAATGAGTTCAACAACCGCTGTGATAAGTTAGCGGTCGGTGAGTGGAAGAAGTTCAAGGTCTGACAGATTGCGGATGGGCGGCTCAGCTGGCAGCTCATTTCTCTTCCTGTACGGCACTTTATCAACTTCTTCCGGTGATAACAGTCTGTACAGTGGATCGGTGCGGGAAAGTACCGAAATGGCTTCTTCATTATCCTTTTCATACTTCAGGACAAGACGTGCCTTTTCCTCAGCCTTTTCATGCTCGAAGAGCGCTTCATAGTGAAGCATGAGTTCAAGCGCAACGGCAGTGTATGCTTCATCCAGAACCAGTAATGATTCCAATGTTTTTTCATATTCCCGATACAGACCGAGAGACTTCTCGGTAAATGCCCTGAGAGTATAAAACCTTACTGTATCGGGATGAAGACTGACTGCATGGGAGGAAACCTCCAGTGATTCAGCATATCTTCCATCCGATGCAAGCGCATAAGCCCAGTTGTATGAAACGTTTTTATCCTCAGGAGCTGCCGCATATGCTTTTTGGAGTGAAGAAAGCGTTTCCTCCCGTGTTCTGCCTGCGGTCTTTGCTTCATCCTTCAGTGCATCTGCTGAGGATGCACATGAAGAAAGAACGATTGATAATATTAGACTAACCCAGAACAGTCTTTTCAATTTCCCTTACCTGATCCCTGTAAAGGTTGACGATTGACTGACCGTAATCAGCGATCAGCAGGAGCATGTTTCTCTGAACTTCGCCGTCAACTCCGTTCAGACGGTCACCGGCATCCCCAAGTCCCGGAAGTATATATGCTTTTTCATTCAGGACGGGGTCCATCCAGAGAGTATAAATCTCGGCATTGGGAATGGCCCTTGCGATCCTGAGGGCACCCTTGAGGGCGGAAATGACGTTGATGAACTTGACTGACCTGGGTTTCACACCCTGGCTTTCCAGATACTTTATGATCGTGACAAGTGATCCTCCCGTCGCATTCATGGGATCTGCAAAGATGAGATCCTTGCCGTCAAGATCCCCGAGGCTGAAGAAAGACCTGTCAAGGTCAAGCACATAGTCCATGTTCTTTTCCTTTCTGGTGTCATCCCTCTTGATCCTGAAGAGGGCAAAGGGAGTGATGAAGTCATCACTGGAATAGTCCTGAATCTCCTTTGATATGATCATGGAAGGGAGAAGGGCACCGCGGAGCATCACGCACATGACGCTGTCATGAATCAGTGAGTCCACATCAGGGATGCGGTGGACCGCATAGTTCTGACATGGGATGCTGACCGGAGTCTTCTCAATTAAGGACCTCTTGTTCTTAAGTGCCTTGTCGCAGTATGTGTGGGCAAAGAGCATCTCGTAAGCCCTCTGTATGTAGTACAGGAACTCCTCGTGTCCGGTTGACGGGTGGCGGAGCTTTGCGATCAGGCGTGATGCCGCCCCGTGCTGTTCATCTGGAGTTTCAAATGAATAAACATGGATCTGCGGTTCCTTTTCACAGATTCTTTCAAGGGTGTGTCCGATTTCTGCTGCCCTGTCGGTAAGCTGCCTGTCCAGACCGGGATCATCTGATTTTTCCTTTGCCGAGCAAATGTCCAGATATTCTGAATAAAGGGCCTGAACAGAGTCGATCATGGCCTTGTCGTTATCGGTAAGATAGCCATCGAGATCGGTGGCATGGAGTATGACTTTGTTTGACATCGTATAACCTCGCATAATCCAATATAAAGGAAAAGGTGAACTTTCACCATAACATTCTTTTACTAAAAGGAACATTTTGGTATCATCATGAATAACTTTATCTTTAAAGAGGTGCAATAATGAATCTGGTATTTTTAGGCCCTCCGGGAGCCGGAAAGGGCACAATCGCAAAGGAAGCCAAAGTATTCTACTCCATTCCCCACATTTCCACCGGTGATCTCTTCAGATCCGAGCAGGAAAAGGGCACTGAGCTCGGCAATAAGGTCAAGGCCATCATAGCAAGCGGAGAGCTTGTTCCCGATGAGATCACTATTGAGATGGTGAGACAGCGCCTCAGCCAGGACGACACGAAAAACGGTTTCATCCTTGACGGCTTTCCTCGCACCATCGCACAGGCTGATGCACTTGCAGGTATCGTCGACCTGGATTATGTCGTGAACTTCGTGGTCGACAGGGATGCCGTCATTAAGAGGATCAGCGGCAGAAGGTTCTGCAAGAGCACCGGAAGGACATACCATGTCATCTACAATCCTCCAAAGGTTGAAGGAATTGACGATGAAACAGGAGAACCCCTCTATCAGAGGGAAGATGATGCTCCGGAAAGGGTTGCAACCAGACTTGAAGTTTATGAGAAGTCAACCGCACCTCTCATCGAGTATTACCGTGAAAAAGGTCTTCTCGTTGATGTGGATGCATCTCCTGCTCCCGAAACAGTGCTTGAAACGATGAAGAAGGCTCTTACAAAATAATAGTCAAAAGTATACAATACCCTCCCGGGCGGAGGGTTTTTTCATGTCCAGTGATTTGGTTTTCAGTCAGGTTTCCTCAGAGTATGTTTCACCTCTTTTCCCTAAGGAAGGTGAGAGTGTTGAATTAAGGCTTTTTTCCACTCAGGAACTTAAAACTGTTTCGGTTTTTACCAACAGAATGGGGCTTGAATGGCGCTATGATGCGGTAAAGGATGGAGCTTATTACAGAGCCGGCGTGATCGCACCGCATTCACCTGAAGTGCTGCGCTGGTATTTTGCCTTTGAGCTTGATGACAGGTTTTACTATTACTCAAAGAGGGGAGTTACGGTGTTTCCTCCCGCAGCCAAGGATCATTTTACCCTGAATCCGACAAACACATCACCGCATTACATAGCATCCTCAACGTGCTATCAGATCTTTCCCGACAGATTCATGGACGGTGACCACTCAACTGATGTGCGGGACGGGGAATATACATTCAACGGCGGAACGGTTTCATCACACACCTTCGATGAGATCCCGGAAGATTATTCAAAGGCGAGATGCGTGGATTTCTTCAACGGCGATCTGGCCGGTATTGAGGAAAAGCTTCCATATCTCAGGGAGCTCGGTATTACTGTTTTATACATAAACCCGATTATGAGAAGCCGCACCGTACACCGCTTTGACTGCATCGATTATTTCAATGTTGATGAGAAACTCGGCGGCAATGAGGCTCTAATCAGCCTTACACGGAAAGCCCATGAAATGGGGATTAAGATCATAATTGACATTTCCATCAATCATACCGGAAGTGATCATGAATGGTTTAGGAAGGCGTCCTCTGATCCTTCATCAAAGGAAGCCGCATATTACTACAGGAATGAGGACGGAAGCTTTCTGTTCTGGCAGGGTGTGGATACTCTTCCTCAGCTGAACTATAACTGTCAGGAGCTAAGGGATATCGTTTACAGGAAGGAAGGAGCCGCGATGCGGAAGTTCCTCCTTCCGCCTTACTCGATTGACGGCTGGAGGCTCGATGTCGCTCCTGAGCTCGGAAGGACCGAAACCGATCAGCTGTGCAAGGAAGTGTGGCGTGAAGTCAGATCATCATTACGAAGTGTAAAACCTGATCTTTATCTCGTTGGTGAGGACTGGAACGATGCTTCGGAGTACGTGTCCGGCGACATGTGGGACGGAACCATGAACTACTACTGTTCATCCAGACCACTCAGATCCTGGATGGGGGAGCGTGACCGCTTCCTTTCATCCGGCTGGGGCCACTCTCCGGAGAAGGAAAAACATCCATATGATGCATATGAACTTGCATCCGCGCTTACTGACAGCATGAATGCTCTTCCTGATCAGTCGAGGTTCTTTCAGATGAACCTTCTGGACAGTCATGATACACCGCGTCTTCACAACAACACTGAAGTATATGATGAAGATATTTACAAAGGTGTCGTTATGGCACTTTACCTGCTTCCCGGCATGCCCAGCATCTACTACGGTGATGAAATCTCAATAGGCGGAAAGATGGGAAGTGTGGAAGCTTCCCGCTACCCGATGGTATGGGATGAAAAGAAGTGGAACACAGGCATGCTTGAAGTCCACAGGATACTCGGTAAACTCAGATTTAACAATGATGATCTGGCATTTGCATCATTCTGGTGCTTACCCATAAGCAGCAAAACCCTTGTCATCATGAGAAAGGGAAATAAAAAGTGTTACCTTCTCTTCATGAACAGGGCGGAAGATGAACAGGTCCATTCATTCACGCATGAAATGCTGAATGGATATAAATCAGCGGAGGATATCTTCACTTGCGAAAGTACAGCCGTGTCAGGAAATACTGTTTCAGTCAGACTTGGGGCAGGAAAAAGCACTGTTCTGGTTCTTCAGTAAGTATTCGTTACCGTAACGGTAATTGTATCGGTGTATGTTCCGGCAGGAGCATTAAGAAGCTTCTGCTGATCGGCAAAGCTGAAATATATGCCTATTCTTCCTGTTCCGAAAGTCTTCAGATCGGAAAGGATGTACTGTGCATCACTTCCTGTTATGGACAAGCCGGACTCACTGAGTTTGTCAGTGATGAGTGTATACGGGATCATCCTGCCTGATGAATCCGTAAGCGCGCCGTCTGAACTGATTGAAATCAGATATCTGTAATCATCTCCGAAATCAACCGCAGATGAGGATCCATCGCTGTTTGTGATGGATAATCTCAGCTGTGTGACGGGTGTCCTTGAGAAGCTGTTCAGTACTTTCACCATATCAAGGTTATATGTACTCCGGTCAAGCTCAATACCGGTATATGGGTCAAGGAACTCCGTCGTGATGAAAGGAGTTACAGGCATGACATTGCTTCCTTTGTCAGTACTTACTCCGGGAACAATATTGCTGTTTCCCTTATCAACCAGCGGTGTTGATCCCGTAATGGCTACAGGAGTCCTGGATGAATCACTCTGCGGCTGGCCGTTTACGGTAAGGGAAAAGTTTTTGTCCTTAATGCTTATGGATGTAACAGTTATCTGAGGAAGTCCTGTTTTATCCTTGAGTTCATATATTCCACTGAGCTTTGAGATGTCCTTGTCAACTTTCAGGTATATCTTCAGGTAACATGTTTCCCCATTCTGTTTGAAAACCCTGATATCAATTCCTCCGCTGCCGTCATAGGTCCCTGACCTGAACTGATTGTCCCCGTCCCATGTATAAAACAGATCGAATGCAAGTTCCTGCTGCGGATTACCGTCGGCTTTACCTATGAAAATAATGTCCTTATATACATCAGGTCTGGAAAAATTGATGGTAAACTGAGAGTTGTTCGTTGCTTTTACTTCAAAGCATCCCAGGAGAATGCCTGATTTCCCGCTGACTCCGGGAATTGATTCCAGAACCATTTCAGGCCCCTGCACAGGATAGTAATTGATATCCGCTCCGGATGCGAACAGGGGAGTAATGATTATTAATGAAAGCAGTATAACTGCAATGTATTTCTTACTCATGTCATCAGTATACTGAATAATTGCGATAAAAAAAAGTCAGGCTGAATTGCCTGACTTTAAGTGGAGGATATAAGGATTGAACTTATGACATCCTGCTTGTAAGGCAGGCGCTCTCCCGCTGAGCTAATCCTCCGTTATGTCTTTTTAAAAGACTTGAATTTTATACCAGTTTGAATGGAAATAATCAAGGGGATGGAAAAGTTTTTTTTCACATTTTGTTGCGTTTATAGGTTAAAATATGACAATGACAATAATTAGTTATAAAAACAATTCTTGACATAATATGATATTTTGTACAGATTTCATTGTGAGGAAATTATGTGGACACTTGATACCTTCATTATTTCATTTTTCATCTACAGTTTCATAGGGTGGTGCTGTGAGGTTGTTTACTGTTCGGTTCCGAAGAAAAGGTTCGTGAACAGGGGATTCATGTTCGGACCTTATCTACCCATATACGGATCCGGTGCCATGGTGGTCCTGACACTTCTCAGACCATTTCATGACAGATGGTACCTGGTTTTCATCTTCGGACTGCTTTCCACAAGCATAATTGAGTACTTTACGTCCTGGGCACTGGAAAAAATATTCAGGATCAAACTCTGGGATTACTCAAACCATCCCATCAACATCAACGGAAGGGTATGTGAACTTAACTCAACCCTTTTCGGACTTCTCTCACTTTTTCTTGTTTACGTTGCCGATAAACCCGTTCAGGCACAGGTTGCAAAGATTCCCCAATCCTGGCTTGAGCCTGTTGCCATGATAATCATTGCCGTTCTTTCTGCAGACTTTGCCACATCCGTCGTCAAGATGAGTGCATTCAGGAAGGCCGTTGATGAATTCAACAGGGTAAAGAGTGAGTACGAGGCAAAGATAAAGTCGATGGTTGCCGAAAATCAGGAGAACATCGCATTCCTTCGTGAGCGTCTTCAGCATGATCTTGAACAGGTTCGTAACAGGTCGTACAGAAATACAAAGAGAATATTCAACTCCAACCCGTCTCTCACTGCAAGGGCTGACATGAAGCAGAATCTTCAGAATGTCAGAAGAAGCATTGATGAGCGTACGCAGAAACTTAAGGAGCTGAAACTTCAGAGGAAGGCTGAGAAGCATGGTAAAGCTGACTGATGTGAAAAATGAAATTGCTGGTTTTGCGCCTGATGTTACCCTGATGGCAGTAAGCAAGACACATCCATATGACGCCGTGCTTGAGTGTTATGCACAGGGGCAGCGGCT
>JBJEWN010000357.1:0-2116 GCA_051885075.1 Bullifex sp. | reverse complement strand
GAAAAGTCTTCCTCACTGCGAAGGGATGTGTTCACGCTGGACATAAAGTCAGGTTACCTTACGGCTGAGTATACGCTCTGGCATGGCCATGATCCCTTCATCGGGGGAAGTTACCGTCCACACGGGATGAGAACGACTGTGCTCTGGAAGGACGGCATGTTTTACCTGAGAAGCGATTACTCAAGGGTTTTCAGTGAAACCGGGAAGTACACGGTGACGCACACATATGAAGCGCTTATTCGCGGATGCGGGATAAAGTTCAACGGAAAAAGCGTACCTGTTTACGTTGTATCCTTTTCCGGCTTCAGGATCGAAAGTGATCTTGAGTCATTCTCCGTCTCAGCCACAGTAAAGGGGTCATGGTGGTCGCTGCGCCTGGGCTTTACATCCAAAGGCGTGATCACGGCATCCGTGTCACTGTCACTTTCCTAAAAATCTTACCTCATACTCAAGGTTGATTCCCGTTTTTTCAAATACGGTTTTTTTCACTTTTCGTGCAAGCGTGAGGTATTCAGCTGATGTGGCGCCTCCGGTATTAACGATGAAATTCGCATGATTTTCCCAGACAAGTGCGTCTCCGCATCTCATTCCCTTAAGACCCAGGGAGTCAATGATGCGTCCGGCCGTATCCCCTTCAGGATTTCTGAAGACACAGCCGAGGGAAGGGTAACGGTACTGACCTGAAAGCGTTCTTTTTTTCAGAAGAGCGTTAAATGAGGATTTCACTTTCCAGATGTCATCTGTTTTTCTCAGTTTAAGTGTTACCGATGTGATTACCTCATCCTCCCTGACGGGTGATGTCCTGTAGGAAAAGCCGTCATCCTTCGTAATCCTCTTTGTTTTTCCGTCCTTCGTGATGATGTCGGCATGAAGGAGGTAATCGGAAATGGAAAAACCGCACGAGCCTGCATTGACTGCCACTGCCCCTCCTATGGTTCCCGGTATTCCCGTAAAGTGTTCCATTCCTTCAAGTGATGAGGTAAATGACTTTCTTATCACGGCTGAAAGAGGTTCGCCGGATGCTGCCGTTATGGTGTCTTCATGAATGGTGATACCCTTCATTTCAGTCATGATGATGAGGAGCCCTTCAAAGCCCTCATCAGGGACCAGGGTGTTGGACAGCCCTCCCACGACCCTGAAGGGTATCTGCTTTTTTTCCGCATATGAGATGAGGAGAGCAGCTTCTTCGGCAGTACGGGGAAATGCCGCTTCAGCGGACATGCCGCCCGTCCTGAGCCAGGACAGGGAAGACAGCGGCAGAAAGTGCCGAATGTTGATTTTTTCCTCTGAAACGCTTACATTAGAGACCATATACATTAAGTCTAATAAGGAGAAACGATGTATGTCAATTAAGCTTTACAATACAATGAGTAGGTCGCAGGAAGAGTTCAGATCCATCGAGGACGGAAGGGTCGGAATGTACTGCTGCGGACCTACAGTCTATAACTATGCCCACATCGGAAACCTCAGAACATACATCTTTGAGGATCTGCTCCACAGGACGCTTGAGCATGCGGGATATAAGGTTGACCATGTCATGAACATCACCGATGTCGGTCATCTTACGGGAGATGGGGATGACGGTGAGGATAAGCTCAGCAAGAGGGCTAAGGAGACGGGAAAAAGCGTATGGGACATCGCTGAATTCTACACTAAAGCCTTCTTCCGCGATGAGGAGCATCTCAACATCGTGCGCCCCGGCACGGTATGCAAGGCCACAGACCATATCCAGGACATGATAAACCTGATTAAGAAGCTGGAAGAGAACGGACACACATACGTAAGCGGAGGCAATGTCTACTTCTCGATAGACACAATCGATGACTACGGCAAGCTTGCCCGCCTCAGTCTTGATGATCTGAAGGAAGGTGCCAGGATAGAGGTTGACATCAATAAGAGGAATCCCAAGGACTTCGTCCTTTGGTTCACCAATTCCAAGTTCAAGGACCAGGCGATGGTATGGCCAAGCCCCTGGGGCGTCGGATATCCCGGATGGCACATCGAGTGCTCCGCGATGAGCAGCAGGTATCTCGGGGACCACTTCGACATCCACTGCGGCGGCATCGATGCGATTCCCGTCCACCATACAAATGAAATCGCTCAGAGTGAGGCCGCA
>JBJEWN010000356.1:0-2123 GCA_051885075.1 Bullifex sp. | reverse complement strand
CGATTCACATTCCACCTTAAAAGGATGGAATCTATCTCGGGTTTTATATGTATATGGAACATCCAGTTGGAATTTCAGTATCGGCTAACAATTGGTTATCAGTCTGGTTTACAGAGATGTTCCTGAGACTGTTACACCTCCAGAATGCATCACTGCTGATGTTTGTGACACCCGCACCGATAGTGACTGAAGACAGTTTCGGGCAGGCGAAGAATGCCAGACTGTCAATTGACTCCACACCGTCAGGAATCGTGATTTCCGATAGACTGGAGCATTTGCAGAATGCGCATCTGTCTATGTACCAGACACTTTTCCCGATCTCGATGTTCGTAAGGCTTCTGCAACCCGAGAAAGCAGCTTCACTGATTCTGGAAACACCATCGGGGATCGTGACTGATCGAAGGTTTTCGCAGTTTCTGAATGCTTCACTGCCGATTGAAGTAATGTTGTCCGGTATTTCAATTTTCTCAAGTGTTTGACCGTATTCAGTCAGACCTTTGAGTGTCCTTCCATTGATGATAAATGCTTTTGATGATGTTGCTGATCCCTGCAGAATATCTTCATTGAGTTTTTCTTCAGGCACGTCCGCGCTGCAGCTGATGAAACTGAATGTCAGCGCGATGAGCACGAGCAGAATGGCTGATATTATTATGGCTTTCATTGATTTGTCTCCTTCAATCATTTTCATGACGAGAGAATACTGCTCCGACTGTTGCAGAACTGTCACAGAAAAAAATGAAACAGAAAACAAAAGGTGCATGATGAGTCTTAGGAATGCTCATTCATCCATATCAACCATTTTGGACACGAGCAAGCAGTAGTATGGTTCATTTAAGCTGTTACGTTAACTCATGCACTTTGATGTTGGAGTACGTCAGGGAAAGACTGAATTTGCGTTAAGCCACATTGAAATAATGGTGTCGATGAATAATTTTCACCTCTTTTTCAGTATCTGCTGATAATAAACAAATTCATGCCTGAAACTATGCCAGTATGACTTAACAAAAAAGAGGAGCAGAACCTTGCTCCTCTCTACATCTCCGAGGGGAATTGAACCCCTGTTGCTGGGATGAAAACCCGGTGTACTAACCACTATACGACGGAGACATTTATAATATGTGAGCCGCACTGGATTCGAACCAGTGACCCACGCCTTAAAAGGGCGTTGCTCTACCGGCTGAGCTAGCGGCCCTCACAACGTGAATGACTATAGCAGGAAAAATTATTATTAGTCAAGAGATTATCCTGTTTTTTTGTGGTTATTATATTTTTTGTTTGTTATGGAAGAAAATATTTCATATCTGTCATCTGAATGATTGATTCTGTTCATGTATGAGCTGTTATTGGTTTATTGTTTATCATTAAAAAATGTATATAATGTCAGTGAGGTGATTGCATGAAAAAAATAATTATCACATTGTTTCTGACCTTACTTCTTGTCCTGATGACAATAGGCTGCTCGACAACTGAAGCCGTGAAGGAAAGGGCTGAAATCACAAAGGAATTTATTGCCATTATGGATTCGGACCCTGAGCTGAAGGCCCTGATGGAGAAATCAATAGCTAAGGGAGTAGCCGCAAATCCTGACAGGAATACCAATCCGGTTCAGTCTCTTGAGGAGTTCTGTGATTATCTTGACTGGTGTGCGGTATGCATGCCCTGGGAGCTTATTGACATATCGGAAACATACCCGTCCATCTATGATCAGATAGATCAGTCACTGATATACTTCTATTATTATTTTGACCAGCCGCTTGAGGAACTTGAGGACAAAGGTTATTACTACCCGACAGTGCAGTACTGTCCTGAAATCGTCGAATGGTGCAGAAAGTATGCATCAGCCTGGGGTGAATACCTTTCAACGCCTGACAGCTGGAATGATGACTACTTCAACGCAGTGGTTGAAAGCGGTGACTTTGGTTTTTCCGAAGGATGGTATGGGAATGAAAACAGGTGGAATACGTTCAATGAGTTTTTTGCACGTCATCTGATTTCCCCTGATGTAAGACCCATTGCGGGAACAGAGCTTGTTGCACCGGCAGATTCAAAACCTCAGGGTATCTGGAAGATTGATGAAAACGGTAACATCATCCAGCCTGAAGGAGTTCAGATCAAGTCAAGGC
>JBJEWN010000355.1:0-2135 GCA_051885075.1 Bullifex sp. | reverse complement strand
AGCTGCCCCTGGATCATGTCGGCGGGCCTCAGCAGTGCCTTCTGCATGATCGCATAGAAGGAAAAAGGATTGACGCCGTGCTGCATGCAGAAACCGAACAGTTTGAAGAACGCCCTGACAACCTTGTGATGGTTGAAGACGATACCGTCCTTATATATGTTGTATTCGTTGTCTATACCTATTATCTCATAGAGCTGCTGTGCGGCTTTGTCCCTGTTTTTTATGTTAAGGGAAATGAGGATGGCCCTGACCGTTGTCCTGATCACGGGAGCCCATACGCTGACATAGTCGTAGAGCGTGCCGTCCTTATCAAGTATGATCCCTTTTATCTTTCCTTCAGTCATGGATCAAAGATTACAAAATCTTCCCTCTTTATGCTATAGTCACTTCATGACAGGATTAAAAGAGAGGACACTGGAGTTCCGGAAAGCACTGAAAACCCTTGATCTTGACTTTGACGGATATGTTTACAATCCCCTTGATTACGCAATCGATGCCCACCTTGAGTATCAGGAGATGGCTGGAAACGGACATGCTCCCATAATGCTCCTAGGCATGAACCCCGGTCCCTACGGCATGGTTCAGACCGGAGTTCCCTTCGGTGATGTCCTGACTGTAAAAAACTTCATAAAGCTTAAAAGCACTGTAGGACACCCTGAAAAGGAACACCCATCACGTCCCGTGGAGGGACTTTCATGCAAAAGGGTTGAAGTATCAGGACAGCGCATCTGGGGCCTTCTCAGAAGTTTTCATGACTCAAAGGAAGAACTGTTTTCAAACTTCACCGTACAGAACTACTGTCCTCTTGCCTTCCTTGATAAAGGAAAGACAGCCCGGAACATTACACCTGACAAGCTATCAAAACATGACAGGACACTCATAACATCACTATGCAATGATTACCTTAAGGACATGATATTAATTCTTAAAATAAAAACTGCAATAGGTGTAGGTGCATATGCTTATCAAAAACTCATGGAATGTGCACCTGAAGGTGTGTATGTGATAAGGATGATGCATCCCTCTCCTGCAAGCCCTGCGGCAAACAGGTGTTTTGCCGAAAGCACTGAGGAACTTTTCAGAAAGGAGGCCCTGATTTGAAAACCATAAGAAATGCATATGCAAAGGTAAACCTTGGACTCAGGGTACTTGCAAAACGAAGTGACGGCTATCATCCCCTGAAGACAGTTTTCCATCTCATCGATCTTCATGATGTGATCGAAATGGAAATAAATGATTCGGATGTACTTTCTGTATCAGTAACAGGTAACGAGGACTATCTTCCAACAGGTGCAAAGGACCTGATGGAAAAGGCCGCAGAGCTCTTTGCCGCATCCACGAATAAAACATTCAGTATCAAAATAAGAATCGAAAAGCACATTCCTTCCCAGGCAGGCCTCGGAGGAGGGTCAAGCGATGCCTCCACAGTTCTCTGTACCCTGAATGAGTATTTCGGAAATTCATTATCAAAAGAAAAGCTCATGGAGCTTTCCCTGATGCTTGGATCCGATGTCCCGTTCTTCACTTCAGGCTACCCTGCCGCTTACGGGGAAGGAAGGGGTGAAGTGCTCTCTGAAGTTCCTTCATGCAATTACCCATGCATAATCGTGAAAAAGAAAGGTGACAAAGTTTCCACAAAGGAAGCATTCAGGATCCTTGATGACCGAAGTGAAATAACTGATGAAAAACCCATGTGGCCTCTTCCCCTGAACACTTGGCGTGGTAAACTCATCAATGACTTTGACATCATGCAGGACATCAGAAATGAAGAAGAGTTCAAAAAACTCTCATCCCTTTCCTCCTATGATTCCACCACGGGATCGGGAGCATGTCAGATACTTGTCTTTGAGAGTGATGAGAAAGCTGATGAAGTGATGAAGCAGAGCACATCCTACGAGCTCATCAGGTCTGATCTCATCTCTTTACACCGTCCATAAGTTCTGATATTCTCAAACCTGATATTTGGGAAGTCGCCAAGTGGTTAAGGCTCTGGTTTTTGGTGCCGGCATCGCAGGTTCGAGTCCTGCCTTCCCAGATCAGAGGGACCTTTGAAAAATCAGGGTTCCCTTTTTTTACCCAAAAACATTCAAACACTTTTCCATCACAGAAACCACTCACATGGAGCGGGATCAAAA